>NZ_JBPPZG010000015.1:0-35294 GCF_051918545.1 Pseudogracilibacillus amylolyticus (SeqCode)
CTGTAAAGCATGGATGAAATGCTAAAGGCAATTGTAATAATTAATGTAATTCCAGCACGAAGCATAATCACATTAAACAATTTCATAATCGCCTGTTTTCCCATGTTTTCAAAGGTGGGTATCATCGACAGTAAAAAACTGATGGGTAAAAACATGGCATAGATGATAAACAGAATTTGTGAGAAAATCATAATTCCCGATAGTAGAAACACGAAAATGGAGATACCGATATTAAACAGAAATAAAAAGAAGACCATTCCTAAACGTGTAGTGGTCTTCGTAATTGTTAAGTTTTTATTGTCATGATCTTCAATTTCTGCTTTTACAGCATCTTCACGATCTTTCCCGTTATTCGTATCAGGATTGATGGAGACTAAGCTTTCAACACGTTCTTCACCAATCGTTTCTTTATCCGAATCATCAACATCCACGGCTGTTCCACTTGAACAGAAAAGAGGTTATTCCGTATCAAATCGACACTATCTTTTCCCTGACTAGTAGAGCTAGGCATTAAGATTTTTGTTCCTAAGTCTAAACTTGCCTGACTAATATCTGCCGAAAAGTCATTTATTTTAGCAATATACGTTGGGGCATAGGCAATAAAAGAAGCCGACAAAATAAACACGACTAAAAAGTTTAGGATCGCTCGAAATGCTTTCGTCGTTTCCCGTTTCATTAATCCTGTATATGCCACGTAAATCCCAATCACTAAAATAAAAATGAGTAAGAAACCCACATAAAATCCCGAACTGCTGAAACCACTTGCCGTAATTCCAGCTAATGTTTGCATGTTTTTCCCGATAGCGTCTGCCGTTTGGGAAATGAAATCGAGAGAATAAGCTTGTTGGATTAAGTAGCCTGTCGCATTCGATAAATATAAGCTAATAATCCAAATGAAATTAGTGATTGTATATAAGCCATACATGACCTGTTTACCTATGCCATCATCCCAATTCCACGGCAACCAATCCCAACCCGAATCCACGTAGAAATCTAATTGATAATGGTCAAGTGGGTACAAGGAATAGAGATTATCTTCTGACACCGTATCATCAACTAAGCCAGCTGCTTGAGTTAATGTTCCAAGTAAAAGAAGACATAGAAAAACGGCAGTACCAATAAGTACCACCGTTAAGACAATCTTTTTCCATTTTTGTTTTTTCAAATTAATCGCCACCTTTCTTCTCCTGTGTCGGTGGACGTGTATCGAAAGCATGAAATAAATCCTCAAAAACAGGATGGACTTGAATAATTCCGACACGTCCATATAAGTCTTGAATTAAACATTGTCCATTTTCGAGTTCCCGTAGTCGCCTTTGATTCGATTCATCTTCCGAATCCACACCAAAGAATTGAAGGGTTTTCTTTATTTCTGTCATATCTCTTGAGCGAAAGGCAAACTTTACACCGATATTATTTTTTAATTTTTCATCGGTTAAATCGTCAGCGTTCTGGGTAACAAAGTAGACACCAGCATTCATGGCACGCCCTGCACGAACCAATTTATTAGAAAGTGTTTTTCCTTGTGCGACTTGTAGGAAGCTCCAGGCTTCGTCCAAATCAACAATTTTAAAAATGCTACGGTCGGAATGGATAAAGTCTAATGCAAAAGTAGAAATGACAATCAACATGGCGACACTTAATAATTCCATCGTCGTATATTCCTCAAAACTTGTTTCTGCGTCTGGTAACACTAAATCCGCCACTTGGATAATATTTAACTGTTTTTCTAAACTGATCGAATGTTTCACCGTTCCATCTGAAAAGAGGAGGTGGGCAAAGTCATAATCCGTAAAACTTTCGATATGGTCTGCAATAGGGCCCGCTAATGGATTAGGGTCACTTCTTAATTCATGAATCACAAGAAGCAAGCCCCGTTCTTCTTGTTGACTCACAGCACGAATCGCTCTTCGTAACACAGGAAACTTTTCACCATCTCGACTAGAAATACCCGTGAGGAAAGTGAGAATATCAATCGCAAGACTTTCTGAATCCTTTTTCTTTTTCATAATGACATAAGGATCAAGTAATCCTTTATTTTGATCATCACTCGTTAAATTAACAATATGGAAGGTGATATAAAAATGGCATATAAGCGAAAAACTCATGAAGAACGCATGAAAGAGATTGAAGATTTGACCAATGACATGACAGAGAAAATTGAATCTTATTTCGTATCAGAAGAAGCCTTAAAGGAACACTTGGCTTTTATGTCCAATTTTTATAATTACTCTTTACGCAATATGTCCTTGATCGACAGTCAATTTCGTGGGGCTAGGGCAGTTGGTTCATTTAATTTCTGGAAAGAAAAAGGGGCATTCGTTAAAAAAGGTGAAAAGGGTATCAAGATTCTTGTTCCTACACCAGTTGAATATTTCAAAAGAAATGATGATTGGGTTCAAACTCGATATGCAAATGCAAAGGAAAAGGAACAAATTAAAAAAGGTGAAATAGAAACTCGTAAAAAGTTGTTTTTCAAAATTGGTCATGTGTTCGAATACACCCAAACGGACGCAAGAGAAAAAGGTTTGGAAGTCTCTCAAATATTTGGACAGTATCATAAGGATGGAGAGATTGAAAACAATAAAGAAATGCTTGAAGCCCTTCAAAAAATAGCTGACAAAGTAGGCTTTACAATTCTTGATGAACCACGTGAAGAACTCGGTACAGCGAAGGGGGCAGCGTACCCTTATTTGAAAGAAATTGCCCTCAATCCAAGGAATACAGATTATGAGAATGTCACTACTTTAATTCATGAATTGGCTCATGCCAAGCTTCATACACCAGACACCAGAGACAAATTGACGACAGCCGAACGTGAATTTCAAGCTGAAATGGTATCGTATGTAGTCGCTAATAGGTACGGAATTGATACAGAAAATTTCACTCTTTCATATTTAGGTGGATGGACAGAAGGAAAGGAATTAAAGGATAAAGAGAACCTTCTTAATGAGGTTAGAGATACAGCGAAGGAATTTATCGAAGTGATCGACACACATTTTTCTGAATTAGAAAAAGCAAAAGTCCATACGGTTGAATATACAAAAGACTCTTATGAAGAATTACTTTTGATTCAAGAAAATAATGGACTATCAAGCAATGTTGTTGAATTTGAAAACAAAAATTTTCTTGAACATTTAAAAAAGGAAAATCCTCATGATTATTATAAGTATCTATCATATACAGCATTGAATAAACACGAATCGAAAGATGGATTTATCACTGAATTAGAAGTCAAAGAACCGTTGATGATGATTCATAACCATGATTCCGAATTTAAAAGTTTTGGAGAAGTTAATAATTTGGACTTTGATTCAGTTCTTAACAAAAATAAGGAAATTGAATATACAATTGCTTTGCCGAATGGAGATAAACCATATATGGTTTCTGGTAGATATGATAAAGAAAAATATGCACATCCATTACACCATTTAGAAAAAGAAAAGATAGTTAGTAAAGAAAACTATGGGTTGTTAGAAAAAAGTTATCATAGTGTTTTGTTAAATGAAGAATCACATTATATAGGAAAAGTAGCACCAAAAATAAGAAATGAAATAAATAAAGCAGAAAATAGTTTGAATAAAAAACCACAATTTGAATTGGAAAGGTAGGTAAATATAATGGCTTTAAATTGGATTGAAATGAAGCAGGTTGAAAAATTGGTCGTGGCTCATGGTGAAGAATTAAAAGAACATATCAATAAAAATAATAATGGATATATAACTAAAGAGGAATTAACTGAAATGCTGGATAGTCATTTTGAACGTATAGAAAACCTTGTTAAAGAAAGCGAAAAATCGTTTGATTTAAAACAGTTACAAGAAAAATTTCAAGAAGCCCTCAAAAAATTTAATGAACAAATTAATAAGCATACTCAAAAGGTGAAAGACGGATTCAATCAAGCTAAAGATTTTGTCAATGACAATATAAATCAAGTAAAGGAAAGTGCCAATAATAAAGTAAATGGAATGGTAAACAATTTTAATGATAGATTAAAGGATTTGTCTGCTAGTTTGGATGATAAATATGGTAAATATAATCATAAACTCAGAATAACCTCACTTGAAAATGAACAAGGTCGAGATAGTGAGGAAATTGCTCAAATAGTCATGACTAATGGTGTTAATGGGAAGGAATATGCTCTTAGTGTTTGGGCAGGAGATATTGAAAAAAATGAATTAGAACCATACTATGTTTACTTAAATAATCCACAATCCTTGTCAGAAGGCGATTTAAGCGTTTCTGATTCATTGTACAGTGCTTTGCATGATTCAACTCTTTCAGACGTTATAAAAATGAATAGCGAGGTTGAGCAAAGCATTCAAGAATATTTTAAGGATGAAAGTAAAACATTTAGTATTGAAATTCCAAAGAACGAACAAAACTTTGATTTGCATGAATTAATTGTTGATGAAGAAGTTGCAGATTTGCTCTTAAAAAATGAAAGGGCAATGGTATCTAAACAGGATTTAATAGACTTTGGAAAGTTGGTCGAAGGTGATAAAGACATTTCCTATAATCTTAACCATGAATTAAATGAATCGTTTGAAGTCATACTCAAACAGACTGGCGTTAAAAAAGATGAAGTTAAATATCTAAATACTGCATTCAGCACATTGAATGTAAATCTTGACGCAAGTGATTTTTCTAAAAATAAGTCTATTGAAAAGGCAAGCGAACCAGAAATGACTTTATAGATACAGCGAATTGTGGAGAGCTGCCAAACACGTTTTTTGTTTGGCCACTCGGATACAAGTAGCGTATACAGGGTACTGATTACTTGTGATTGCAAGTTATTTTTTTAAATCACAAATATCAGTATTCTGTTATTTTGGTGATACCGAACGTTACAGCTGATACCAGGATGAAAAATAAGCTTAAAACCCGAACATTATTTCAATGCCTGGAATTGATTTTTGGGTCAAATACCGAACGAAAGGATGAATAATGCATGTATGGAAAAACAGTTATTTTAGCAGAAAAGCCGTCACAAGCAAAGGCATATTGTGAAGCTTTCGACGTAGAAAAAAGAGAGAAAACACATATTATATTAAAGCCATGTAACACATTCCCGAACGGTGCTACCATAACATGGGGAATCGGACATTTAGTTTCCTTGAAAATGCCACAAGAATATAAAGAGGATTGGGGAAAATGGAATTTAGCGAACTTGCCTATCGTTCCAGATCGCTTTGAGTTTAAAGTGACGAAAGATAAGCAGAGTCAATTTAATGCTGTTAAGAAATTGTTTAAGGACGCTGATGTAATTATCAATGCTTGTGATGTGGATAGGGAAGGCTCAAACATTTTTTACTCAATCTTAAATATGACAGGTGCTAAAAATAAGACAATCAAACGACTTTGGATTAATTCATTGGAAGTGGATGAAGTACGAAAGGGTTTTAATAATTTGCAGGACAACTCAAAGGATTTACTTATGTACAACGAAGCGAAAACTCGTCAAATATCCGATTGGTTGGTGGGGATCAACGCAAGTCAGTTGTTTACCTTACTTTTAAACCAAAAAGGGCTTAATACTACGCTATCAGTCGGACGTGTGCAGTCTCCAACCGTTTTTATGATTTACCAAAGGCAGAAAGAAATTGAGAATTTTGTTTCAAAGCCTTTCTATGAATTGTTTGCTGAATTTACTCATGAAAAAGGCGTTTATAAAGGGAAAGCCAAAATAAAAGAGGACGATAAGCAACAAGTCATTTCTCTATTGGAAAAGAACGGTCTTTCCTGTTCTTCTCCTGAAAATGGAGTTATTGATAGCGTCACAAAACAACTCAAAAAGACTAAATCGCCATTGCTGCACTCGTTGTCAACCTTGCAGACAACTGCAAATAAGCGTTGGAAATATAGCCCTGCAAAGGTGTTAGAGGTTATGCAATCTCTTTATGAAAAGAAACTGGTCACATATCCTCGGACTGACTGCAATTACATTACAGACAGCGAATTTGAATACTTGTCGAACAATGTTGAAGAATACCAAAAGCTTTTAGGTGTTTCATTTACAGCCGATAAAACGCCCAAAAAGCGCTATGTAGACGGTTCAAAGGTTCAGGAGCACTATGCCATTGTTATGACGAAAACAATCCCTTCTGATGGTACTTTAAAGGCTCTGAATGGGGAAGAAAAAAATATTTATGAAGAAATCATGAAAACAACACTTGCTATGTTTCATGGTGATTATGAATATGAGGAAACCACCATTACTACGAAAGTAAAAGATATTGAGTTTTTCACAAAAGGAAAGGTCGAGGTTGAAAAAGGTTGGAAATCACTTTTCAATGAAACAGATGAAAAAGACAAGGAAGGTTCGGAAGTCTTGCCCCCCGTACAAAAAGGGGAAACTACAAGTAGTTTGTTAGAAGTGAGAGAAGGCTTCACACAACCACCGAAACCCTATACAGAAGGTGGACTGATCAATATGATGAAAACAGCAGGCAGGTTGGTTGAGGATGAAGCCGATAGCGAAATCTTAAAAGAAGTTGAAGGCATAGGAACAGAAGCTACACGTTCTGGAATCATTGAAACCATTAAGAAAAATGGTTATATCGAAGTGAAAAAAAACATTGTTGCTGTCACAGAAAAAGGCAAAATTCTTTGTGAAGCAATAGAGGGAAACTTGCTTTCAAGCCCTTCAATGACAGCTAAATGGGAAAGTTATCTGAAGAAAATCGGAGAAGGTAAGGGGTCACAGGAAAACTTCTTGAGAAACATACAGAAGTTTTTAGACTCTACTATTGATGAAGCACCTAAAAAGCTTGATACGGAATCGGTTAATGTGGCTGTAAAGGAACAAGTAAGTACACAAATTATAGGTAGTTGCCCTGTATGCAATGACGGGAAAATGGTTGATCGGCAGAAGTTTTTTGGATGCTCTAATTACAAAAATGGCTGTACGTTCTCGATTTCTAAAACTATTTCCGGCAAGAAACTCACTCAAAAAAACATCAAAGACTTACTAGAAAAAAAGGAAACAGGGAAAATCAAAGGATTTAAAAGCAAAGCAGGAAAAGCCTTTGAAGCAATTTTGTTCATTAAAAATGATAAGGTTAGTTTCAAATTCTAAGCAACATCATCAAATAGACAGAAAATGAAAAATAAAAATAACCCTCATTTTGACTAGTCCATTCAAAACGAGGGTTATTTTACATATTGTGGATTATAGATATTTTATTGTTATTACTGCGTCTCTCAATTCTTCTCCATCCACATAGCGTGTATGAGCAATCTTTTCAGCTTCATCTTTTGTAATGCCTGTTTCTTCAAGAATCCTTGAAAATCCACCTGGACCTGTTCCTACATAACCACTTGTTAAACCACCGTCAATTACTACATCGAAGTTTTTACCTTGTATAAAAGTTACATATTTAATCTTTTGACTTAACCTATAATGTACAATCTCATGAACAGTTCCTATAACTGCCAATAATCCTTTAACAATGTTGGTGGCTTCAGATGTTGTTCCCTCATTTACTCTTACTCTTGTTCTTTCAAATACTGGTATGTCTCCTTCTAATCTGTCAAACCTTGTTATTACTTCCATAGATTCATCTTCTCCTTTTAATGTGATGTGTAGGAAAGGCTTCATATCAACCTTTCCTACCTAAAATTATACCATAAAAACTACAAAACTACAAGTAGTTTTTTAATAAAAACACCCCTAACAGAGCGTTTCGGAATAAACTTTTGAATATATTCCATGAAGCATTACCACTTATCTTCAACTTTGATGATGTACCCTCTTTCTATACAATCCAGAACGATATTGAAAACATTTACGTTCATCAATTCGTTGTCTACATAACTACCGAAAACAAATTCGTTTCGATTGATTAAATGGATAACCTTTCTTCCGTCCTCTTTAAACTTCCTTACAATTACTACATTTTCCATAGATTCATCTTCTCCTTTTTTAAAAATGATGTGTGTGGGAAAGGCTTCATATCAACCTTTCTTACTTAAAATTATATCATAAAAACTACAAAACTACAAGTAGTTTATATAAAAAGAACGCCTAATTTGAGCGTTCAAGAATGCTTCAATTCCCCCTTTTTTCTAAAAATAATGTTTTGATTTCTTCCTTCAAAAATTGTAATGGTCATACTTTATAATCGCTCATTATTTTTCAATTTCTTTTCTGGTTTTGATCTCTAACATTTCAATCTGTTCAACGATTTTTTCTAGTTCATTCTCATGTGCAATAGCTAAATATAGTTTGTCCTGCTTTTTGAGATAGCTGATATTGTGTAGAATGGCTGATACTTGGCTGCGTATTGTTTCTTGAATGTTTTCTCTCATGTTTAATACCTCCGTTTTTTATTTTTAAAGGGGGGAAGCCCCCCTTTTATTACATATAACCTTCTTCATTTAATGAAATATAATCTTTATTACTTACTATTAAATGGTCTAATACTTCAATACCTAAGATTCTTCCACATTCAACCAATCTTTTTGTTACCTCAATATCCTCTGGACTTGGGGTTGTGTCGAATGACGGATGGTTATGAGCAACTATAATACTTGCACCGTTGTTTAAAATAGCTGTTTTAAAGACTTCCCTCGGACTTACAAGTGAAGCATTCAGTGAGCCAATATGCGCTTTATGGACTGCTGTGATTCTGTTTTTCGTATTTAATATTATGACCAAAAATATTTCTCTGTCCTCGTCACCAATCAACTCTATTGCCACTTTTGCAACGACAGACGGGCTTATAATTTGGGTCTGTGCAATCCCTAGATACCTTACGCTAACTTCTTTTGTTTCCTGCTTGATACTGATAACCTCAAATACTTTTTCCATAGATTCATCTTCTCCTTTTTTTGATGTGATGTGTGTGTGGGAAAGGCTTCATATCAACCTTTCTTACTTAAAATTATAGCATACAAACTACAAAACTACAAGTAGTTTTATAGTTTTTAAGACATATAATTAACGATTGCAATAAAAAAAGGTAGCGTTTATGCCACCCTTTTCTTTCATCCCATTTTTCTAATAATCCGTATTTCTCACAATAAAGTTTTAATATCTTCAAAGTAATAAGACATTACCAAAACTACTAAACCCACAACTCCCAAAACAGTTACATTAGCATACAATTTGGCTTTTCTCTCTTGGCTGTTACCTGACCAATTAATCGCAAAAGCCCCTATTATTATGAGTGATATTACAGCGATCACACCTATAATAAACATGGAATAATCAATCATATTGCATAACACCTTCTTTTTTAAAGTTTATTTAAAGCACCACACAAACTACAAGTAGTTTGTGTGGTGGTATATTAGATAGATAGTGCCAGTTGTTTGTGGCTAGAGAGTTGTTGAGTTTCTCCCTTTTCATGGCTGTCATATAAGATACTATAAAATAAATCTTCGAGAACATTTACAACAATACTATTGCCAGCCATTGCGTATAAGGTCGCATTTCGTTTCCCTTTTTTGGTCGGGAATTCCTTTAAAACCGAATAATAATCAGTGTCGTCAAAACCTAATAACCTCCAACATTCAAGTTCTGTTAGGTAACGGTAACGCCCATCACTCATTTTTATTACTCCTGCGTTTGGACATCGGTCTTGTCGCTCTGTTATAGTCCAACAATAGTCATCTATAACATCTAACATGCGGTTATAATTTTTATTGGTTGGTTTATAAAATTCAGGAATTTTATTTAGCATAGAAGGTACGTTTATAATGTGTTGTTCTTGAATTTCATGTTCTGGTTGTAAAAATTCTTTTATGTGAGTTGACTTTCTTTGACGCAATTTATCAAAATCAAAACGTATACCTCCCAAAAATGATACAGTAAACAATCTTTCTCTTTTGTGAGGTATTCCATGATTCATAGCATTTATAACTCTATATGAATTAGTGTACCCTAATCTAACCATGTTGTTTAAGTAATCAGCAAAAGCATGTTTCATATCGCTATCAAGGACTCCTGCGACGTTCTCCCATATAACTACTCGTGGTCGCCACATTCCCATTTCCTCTATTATTCGTAGTGTTTCAAATAGTAACGAGGATCTCGTATCGCTACCTCTAGCCCCACCTTTTCGTTCTCCCCATCTTAGTCTAGCCCTGCTAAAATCTTGGCAAGGTGAGCCATGTATCAAAATATCGGCTTTTAAATTGTAGCCAACAACAGTCTGTGGCTTATAGCGATTGTCAAACATGGCGTTGTAAGCACGTACTCTGTTCGTTTGTATCTCCACATAGTCAATGTTTTTGTGGTCAACACCGAGATTGATTAAGGCTTTTCTGGGTGCGCCAATTCCTCCAAATAGTTCAAGAATTTTGATTCTGTTTTCCATAGATTCATCTTCTCCTTTTTTTGATGTGATGTGTGTGTGGGAAAGGCTTCATATCAACCTTTCCTACTTAAAATTATACCATATAAACTACAAAACTACAAGTAGCTTTCGGGTATGTTGCAATTATCACTTCCGTGCGATAAAATATTAGTGCGATAAAATGGAATTGAACAATTTTGTGTTAGCCCATTTAACTCATTGCCGTGAGTTAAGGGGCTTTTTGTTTTTTGTATAAACTACAAAACTACAAGTAGTTTATACAAAATGGAAGAACAGCGATAATCCTTGAAGCCCTTCCTTTTTTCTAGAAATAATCTCTATTTATGTTTGTCTATCCAACTGTGAATCTTGTCTTTAACATTGCTCGTGCTATCTTTAATATCATCAAAAATCATGGACAGGAGTACAAACCATGAGATTTCTTCATTGTAAGGGTTGTTTTTATTAATGTATTTCAGCACTTGCTTTAATTCCTTCATCCTCATTTTATCTATGTGTTCATGTAAATAAGCTTTCACAAAGGCATTTAGGATATTAGTGTTCCTGGTACTTGCGTCTAATAATAAGGCAGTTGCTTTCGAGGGAGTTACATCTAAAGCGTAAGCCAATGAAGAAATGTCCTCATAGGTCGTTTGAGTAAAGCGTGTGGTGATTCTAACGTTCTTTCCAGACTGATATTTGTATTGCAGTGATTCCCTTTCAAAATCACCCATAAAGAGGGTATTTGAAAATTGAAAATCACGCCTAAAGTATTGAGATAAATATTCAATAACCCTTCTCGATCTCAAACCCTTCTCACACAAAATTTCCACCACATCTTTTACAGGTGTGTTTGTAATATAAGATAAACGATAAATACATTCCCGAAGGTTGTTTGAAATTGTCGGCTTCACATCTCTTTTTTTATCTGAACGAGTTTTTCTCATTTTAGTACCTATTACCTCTCCCCTACTCATATTTACCCTCTCTTTTCGATAGTTTTGTTTAGGACAGTGTCCTAGTGTCCTAATCTTATTTTTATGTATATGGGGGATGGGGGACAGGTATGTTTAAATATTTTCAGATTTGTCCATGCTTTTATTAAAAGCGAGTGGAAGGAGAAACGGGTGTGAATATGACGAAAGATGAAGCAAAGAAGTTGGCTAAACGAGGGATTGAAAATAGTAAAAAATACAGCATTCCGTTGAAATCAAAAAAGAAGAAATAAAAAAGGGGAGATCAATTTCTCCCCTTTTTTATTCGAATAGAAAAAAGGAACGAACCTTTTCCGAGGTTCGCTCCTTAAATATACACACACATCATCATTAAAAAGACAAAGCTTTTTAAGATGAATCAATAAAATTATTATACCATGCAGCAATGTATTTTACAAAGGAGTTATATCATTATTCCGTTGCCCTTTGATTTTATATATGGTATTTCTGGAAACGCCTGTTAGTTTGCTTATATCCATGATTGTATTTCCCTTTTCTAATTCTGAAATTATCGTGTTGTAAATAAGTTTATCCTTTCCTTTCGCTTCGGGATGATATTGTATTGGTCGCCCTTTATACCTTCCTTTTTTTCTAGCAATGGCTATTCCCTCTTTTGTTCTTCGTAATATCTTGTTTCTTTCTTGCTCGGCCAGATAGCCGAATAACTCTCTTGCAATATTTATCATCAATCTTCCTAAATCGTCTTGATACTTAGTTGTATCTAAAATTGGCACATCAAGAACCACTATATCAACGCCACGATTTATTAAATCGTTCCATTCGTTATCAATATCTTTCTTCGATCTACCTAGACGGTCTAATTCGGCAAATACCACCACATCTTTTTCTCGGATGAAACTTTTCATTTTTTTGTATTCTTCACGCTCTAAATCTTTGCCGGATTTCTTATCAATAAATATTTTCTCACAACCATACTCGGTTAATGATTGAACCTGACGGTCAACATTCTGTTCTTTCGTACTTACTCTTATGTACCCTACTTTCATATATTTCCCTCCCACTATTTAATGAACATTATATAATGAACACGCTGAAAAAGCTGTTTCTTACAGTCTGTTGTGTGTTAATTTTGGGTAGGGTTAAAATGAACACGATAAAACTACTTGTAGTACTTCTTCACAAAAACTACAAGTAGTTTTATTATTGGTGCTAAACCATATGGAAGGGATTATCACAATCTCCACAAATAATGTTCATTTCTGGCTTGGTGGTTCTTAATTAGTACCGAATATCTATTACTTGTTTGATGACTTTTGTATTTTTATCATCAAGTGGTCGCATAACTTCTCCTAATGTGATTTCATCCATTGAATTATTGAAGCATTGCAAGGCAAAACGAATCATACCTCGTTCACTGGATGAAAAAACACCAATGATTTCATATAGTTCATCAAGGTCAATATTGCCTTCCTCGTCAATCGCACTAGCGACTTGTTTAGCCTTATAAGTAGCACCGACAATATAAGCAAACGAACCGTACTCTACATCTTGCAGCAAACTTTCCTTTTTAAACTTCTCTAAAAGCAACGCTGTTTGTTCCTCATGTACTTCATCTTTGAAATAAATCATAGCGAACAACTCCTTTATCTTTTTCTTATTTAAAATTATACCATACAAACTACAAAACTACAAGTAGTTTAAAAAGAAAAGAGGTCGGTCATGCCGATCTCTTTAATTCATTCAAATATAGTTCGTTTATAACTTCTTCTTTTATTTGTCCATTATTATCTAAGTAGCCCAATGCTTTTAGTTCTTCTTTTTTCTTTTCTACAAGGTCATGGAGAACACCAGATTCTTTCAGCTTTTTATAATCTTCAAATTTACTTCCAGTTAAAAACTTGTTGTTCGGGCTTGTTTCTTCTTCTTTTTTCCACTTAACCATCAAATCAAAATGTTCTGCGTCTTTATATGTTAAACTGTAATTCCCTAATCTTCCTAATTCAAATGCGATTTGTTCTTTCCTTTCTTTCTCTCTTTTGCTTTTTTCGCCTTCAAACCACCAATCTGGTAAATTTTCAACTCTTGTTTTATTGCCCTTGAAATCGAGTATATCTTGAACACTAATATTCGTATTTCCTTTTACCACTTTTTCTACTAATATCTTTAGCTTACTTATGATAAATGCTTCTGGATTTTTTATAGTCGCTGCATGTTTTGTATAATTAAATAATTCATGAACTTCTCTGCTAATATTGAAAGTAGGGATATTTATTAGCTTCATCAAAAGTTTTTCTATTGTGAAGCAAGCGTCATTTCCAATCCCACTAAAAAGATTGTTCAAAATAATAGCCTTTACTCGTTCTTCATCATCAAAATAAACCATTTCGCCTGTTTTTCTATCGTAATAACTTCTGTTCCTTGCTTCATACTTCTTTTTGAATGATTCAGCGTAAATGCCACGCTCTGAACCTTCACCCTCCGAATCATTTTCTGGTTGTTCCTGTGAGTCGGCAGGGGGCTTTTCGTCCACCTTTTTCAGCTTTCTTTTTTCCTTTATTTCAAATGTTAATGATGTGATTTTACGAACTGTTTTATGTTCAATCATAGTCACTTTAAACTCGGAATGCTCGTTTACTTCGGCAAGTGCAACTTCTAACGCTTTTTGTTTAAAATGTCCATATTGAGAAAGACGAAATTGTTTTTTCCCATTCACTTCTTTCACAACAGGTACACCTAACAGGCTTTTCAATTCATCCACTTCAACTTTCCAAGTGCCGATTTTAGACCACTTTTTTATCAGTTGATATAATCTTGACGAATAAACACTTTTAAAGCTTAAAAGAACGTTTAATCTAACAGTAGTAAAATTCTTTTCCAAGTTTAATAGATATGGGTACAATTCTGGCGACAGTTTAATCTCTGCCATGCCTTCTTTGGCTAGATAGCTTGATTTGGTTACCCACTGAAATATCTCCCAACTTCCATCTGGTTGTTGTATCTCTATCAATTTCTTCATCAATTTCTTTATAGCATTCTTAAATCCTATGTAATTAGGGTCTTTAAATCCTAACCACTCTGTAAAGTCTTTAATAGGCACTTTAAAGGTCGGTATGTCTTTTATAGGGTTTTTGATTACTCTTTCGCCTTTCTCATTAATATCAAACTCTGGCGGCTCAATATTACTTAATACAGCGTAAAGCACTTTTTGTTCTCTCATACTCAATGAATCTGAAAATCTAGCCTGTACTAGATCATTGTGTACGGTTACCCAAAAGTCTTTATTTAGTTTAATATCATTCATCTTATACAACCTCTCTTTTTCTAATGATGTGTGTGTAGTTTTAATATACATCAGCATTCTGATATTTGCAATCAATTATCACCAATTATTTTAGAAGTGATTTTTAAGAGAAGTTCCTGACTTTTAAAGACGTTCATTTGGTGATAGTTAAAAAAACCGGCGTTCATTTGGTGATTTTTAACGTTCATTTGGTGATAGTTGGACGTTCATTCGGTGATAGTTAGACGTTCATTTGGTGATTTTTAACGTTCATTTGGTGATAGTTGGCGTTTCTTTTGTGATAGTTAACCTCAATAAACCCTATTATATCAACGTTTTGGAGGGGTCGATAACATCAATAAAGCTTTAAAACATCTTTTAATAACATTCTTTAATAACAACCAAAACATAGCTTCGTCTGGTTTTGATTTTAAATGATTAATATTTCTCTTTAAAAAAACTTGTTACTAGAGAAAAGGGAAAGAAAAAAGGACAGCGATTAGCTACCCTTCATTTTTTGTTCTATGTTTTTAATATTGACCAACCTTCGTTTCAACTCTAATTCAAGTAATTGAATGAATTCAGGGTCAAGACTTAATTCCTTAGATTTTATATAAGTTTTTTTCAATAATTCATCTGATAAAGCGTCCATTTCTTTATTCCACCTTTTTTCATTCTGCAAATAACAGAATACTGATATTTGTGATTTAAAAAAATAACTCATACAGTTTCCTTTATCGAAATCCTTTTTATCAATAACCACTCATAACATTCTTTGACTGTTTTAATAGGTTCGTGGTACATATCGTTTTCAACTTCAAAATGCTCTGCATACCTTGATATTTTGGTTTGATTAAAAAACATTTCTTCACCGATCTTTAGATTAGAAATCCGTTTGTACAGTTCATCATCTTCATAGTCCAGATAATGATAAATGGACAACTGTTCATATTGCATGAATCATCTTCTCCTTTTAATATGATGTGTGTGTAAAACCATGATACAACAGAAACACAAAAACTACAAGTAGTTTAGTAGTCTCAAAAATCTTTACTACTACTTGTAGTTTTGTAGTTTGTGTGGTATACTTTAAGTACAATATAAAACTACATGTAGTTCCCAACGACAAAAAACTACTTGTAGTTTATGGATTGTATATGTTAGAATTTAATCACACACACATCATCTAATAAAGGAGTAGGTCAACATGGCTTATAAAATTACAATCGCAAACCAAAAAGGTGGTATAGGTAAAACCACTGTTACCTCAATGCTTGCTTATCAATTAGCTGAACAAGGAAAGAAAGTTTTAGTGGTAGACTTTGACCCACAGGGAAACACCACTCAACTTTTTAATAAAACGTTCTTTGATGGGGATTTCAGCGACTTTGTTTCTCTGATCGAGGGAATCCAAGAAGGTGATTTATCAAAATCTATTGCTAATGCAACAGAGAATCTTGATTTCATTCCATCACCTTCATCAATTGAAGCAGCAGCAGGGTTTAAATTGCTTTTAACTAAAAAGAATAGTTACACATTGTTGAAAAAACATATAGAACGAATTGAAAGTAGATACGATTATATATTCTTTGATATTCCACCGACTATCTTTACGGACTTCTTAAATAATGCCCTAACTGCAAGTGATTACTTTATCATACTGACTGAAACATCAAGTTTCTCATTTGAAGGGATAAGTGAATTTCATGCTACGGCTGAAGGAATCCATGAAAACCTGAATCCTAACCTAAACTTTTTGGGTATTCTAATAAATAAACTGCAAGAAGATGAAGAGATTAATGCGGAATTGGATAAAGCATATAACTTTGATGATGATGATTTGTTTTTCCGTACTCGTATACCTCGGAGAAAAAGGATTGCGAAGTTCATGGAAAAAGGAATGTACTATCGAAGAAAAACCAATCCTTATATCAAGTTAGATCGTTGGGATACTGACGCATATGAAGTCTTTGAGCAATTAGCCAATGAATTGAGGGAAAAAGTAGAGAGGGGTTTGAAGTAAATGAAATCATTATCTGGGGCTTTCAATAAAAATAATAACGATAATAAAAGCAAGGAAATTAGTGCATTGTTCACTAAAAACGTTGAATCAGAAGAGACAGTACCAAGAAAAATTTTTGAAAGCGATTATGAGTTTATTCGGAACTACGCATTTAGAAAGAACATTAAAATGTTAGAAGCCACTGAAATAATCCATAAAAAAATTCGTGATGAAGTGGAAAGTAAATCACCATCAATCATTAATATTGATGGTGATTTACTAGATGGAGCAAAAGAAAAGAGCATGCGCTTATCCGTTGAATTTATAAATTATTTAAAGTACCTGTCAAACGAAACACGAATTCCGATGAAGTTCATCATTTCATTCTTTGTACAATATTTTAAAGAAGAATTGGAAAAGGAAATTAAAGGTTAAGTGTAAGGAAGGTTGAAGATCGGGGAGGGGATTTCTATTTTAACCATAAAAGAAAGCTTTGGACGTTTGACTTTCCAATACAAGCTGTCCATTTTTCTAATAATAATGTTTTTCCTTTTGTTCGCACTCAACTTGAAGTCAATAAGTTATGTAATGTTGTCTCTCGGAATACTCTTATTGGTTTCCAAACACTTTATAGCTGCGTTCAGCCACATTTTGAAATCCACAATTAATATTGTCATATCAATAATTGCATTAGCTTTGTTCTTCTTCTTAATAATGCTCGTGATAGTTTATTTCTTTACATAAATAAGCTATTGCGGGCTTTTTTTTTCACTTTCCTCATTTAGTTCTAAAAACAATTCATCATCAAAAAACTCCGATAAACTCATATCAAACCCTTGTGCGATTTTTTTTAGAGTGATGATTCTGGGGTGCTTTGATCGACCAGACATAATTTCGGAGATAGTTGATTGGTTAACACCAGACCGTCTGATTAATTCATTGGTTGTCCACCCTTTTTCTTTGCAAAGACTTTTAACCCTTGCGGTCACTGCATGATGAATATCCATTACATGAATCATCCCTTCTTTTCCTAACCATCTATATTCTCAACTCTTTTTAAAAAGTTTATACAAATATTTAGATAAT
Source organism: Pseudogracilibacillus amylolyticus (SeqCode) (assembly GCF_051918545.1). NCBI lineage: Bacteria > Bacillati > Bacillota > Bacilli > Caryophanales > Bacillaceae > Pseudogracilibacillus > Pseudogracilibacillus amylolyticus (SeqCode). The sequence goes on from NZ_JBPPZG010000015.1 coordinate 17,626, forward strand.
TAAAGACTAAATACCTATTTTAATTACAATCCCTTCAAATCATCTTACCACTGAAATCACCTTCAAATCAATATTTATCAATACATACAATCATTTCAAATTTCTTCAAATAGACTTATAAAACAACACTCATACCTCCATGTTTTCGACAAAAAACGACATGTTCAAACTGGTTCTTTTGTATCATGAAACTTTAAGAATCAATCAAATATCAGTTTGCTGATGTAGATTCAGGATAATCACATCAAGGCTTCACGTGAAATCCAAAACAGAGTTCTGCTCAAAAATATCAGTATTCTGTTGACAAATATCGGTTTGCTGATATAATGGAGATAATATCATAATTCTACACGATAAGGGGGTGTATTTTTGCCTTACTATTTCGGTGATTGGATTAGAGAGCAGCGTCAAATTTTTCAACTTTCTCAAGCCGACTTATCGACGAGAACGGACAACAAGATTAAGCAAAGTACGATAAGCATGTGGGAAAGAAGGGAGATTCTAACACCCTCACTTCGAAACATATGGACAATTGCTCAATCATTAGGAATCCCACTTTCTAATATTCCCTGGGATTACTTAGATTTTGGGTTCGACAATGAACAAGAATCGAGGTGTAACGGAGTGAAAGAAAGGTTCAGTTTATATGATTTACCTAAAGCGACTTCTCTAAGAACATTTGACGGTGAAACTTACGAGTTGAAAGGCTTCATTGGCATTGAAAAAGAATCGGGAGAAGTAAAGCACATCACTGATCTATATTACCGCACCAGAACCGTTGTTTCGGATTCAAAGGTACTTGCAAAAAGGAAGGGAGAAGATAGCGAATTAGTGAAAACAGGCGTGAGGAATAAAAGGAAAGAGAAAACGGAATGAGTTCTGTGATAAGAAGTAACACACCGTTAAGGACAGTATACAACCTCAAAGACAACTGAATATCGGAGTGTCCATTTATCTTAGTAGCCGAGTGGTGGATATACTCGCTTAAAAGGTTAGGCAAGGGAGTCCTAAAACTTGTCGCTTCACAATTGGCTTCGAATAGTTCTGCGTCATCTAAAAACGCTGTACGTCAATGAGCAAGCTGTTATAAAGTTTCGCATTCATTGTAGAGTTCGCGAATGAACTAGCTAAAAATTCGCAAACATACTGTCTTTAATGGTGTGTTACTTTATAAAAAATTTAGCTTGATGAAGGGTGGTGCTTTTCTTTTGGCTACAAAGGAACAACGTCAAAATAAAAAGTTTGTAGAAAAATTATTGCAGATTCAAGGGATTGATTATGATGATTGGGTGGATGAAATTCATGCTGAATATATCCAGAACAACCAAAAATTAATCTTTGAAGCATTAGACAGCAAACTGAACAAACGAAAAGACAAGGAAGAACAGCAAGACAAACAGCAGAAAAAAAACCTTGACGAAAATCAACACCAATCATTCAATTCTAACTCAAATAATTTTTAAAAAATATGAAAGGTGGAGTGTATAAATGGAAGGTTTGATTTCAACAGGTCAAGCGATCTTGGAGTGGGCGCAAAGATTAGGGATGATTAGTGCTGCCATTGCATTCTGTATCGGTGGTTACTACCTAATCTGGGGTGGAGATCAAGGACGGAGAAAATCTATCGGTTGGTTCATCGGTGGGGCAGTCGGTTTGGTCATAGTTATGGGTGCGTACGGAATCGCTCAAAGCGTTGACAGCAATATTAAATTTTAAATATGGACAAAAGAAAAGTCACTCTTTTTATAGGGTGACTTTTTCTATTGAAAAAATACAAATTGAAGGAGAGTAGGATGAATTGCTACAAGTGCTATTTTCTAATGTTGAGAACAATTTAATCCCGAATCATACAAGAATTGATTTTGATAAAGTGGTTGGCATGACACATGATTTGGAAATGAATTGTCGTGAAGAAAAAAAGGTAATGTCGTCTGAATTTACCGTTATTGCACCTGAAACCGAAACAACACTTTATGTTGGAACATTTAATTTTGGTTCTTATGATTATCCGAACATCTATCATCAGATAAAAGAAATGTCTAAATATATCAAGGTTAATAAGAAGAACCAAGCTGATAAAACTTATTTACTTGAACAGATTGAAAAATTAACACCAGATGAATACAAAAAGGAAGAAAAAATTGATAAAACGCTTATCAACCTTGATAAAAGCAAGATTTCCAAGCTAAAAAAATGGCAGCGTGTGGTGATTTATTCGATAACAGCTTTAGCAAGTGCCGGTTTAATTGTTGTTTCTCTTTCTTTTGTTTTTCAAAAGGCTCAATATGAACAAGCCTTAGCAGAAGGAAGGGGTGTAGTAGATCAGCAAGATGAACTAATGAAAAATTATGAAACAGCCCTTTTAGGAGATAAAGACGGTCTTAAAGGATATTTGGAAGGTAAAGACCTAAATGAGAATCAAAAGTTTATTTTGGTTGATATGTATTTGAAAGAAAACGAATATGACAAGGCGGTTACTGTAATGGGTGACCCAGTTGAAGTTGAAACCATCATCTTAAACAATGATTACTGGGAGAATGGTGAAGCTAAAATTAAGAAGTTGCAGGAGTTTAACGAATTGTATCCTACAAATGAAGCACGTTTTGACCTTGCATATTTTCAGAAGGACTATGAGTTAATGATGAATCTACCACAAGTAAACATGACAGCTAAACGCTCACGAATGAAAACGTACGCCCTCATGAAATTAGGAAAAATTGATGAAGCAAAAGCAGAATGGAAGAATAATAATGATGAAAAACTGAAAGAAAAAATTGATAAATATGAAGTTTTAAAAGCTGAAATTGGTACGCTGACAGAAAAGCTTGAAAGAGAAAAACAGGCGAAAGAAAAAAACAAGGAAACCATTGAAAAGCTGACAAATGAATTAAAAGAGAAAAAAGAAGAATTCCAAGCTTTATAAGGGGTGATTTCATATCATGAACGAAAATAAATTTATTCGCCTGTTAAAAAAAATAGGAATCCCTGTACTGGTTTTTCTAGTAACATTCACCGTCTTATTTCTCGGATTGAATTTTGTGGTGAATTTAGGGGTTGAGATATTCCAAAAAACTTTCGGAACAGGCTCATTTTTAGAAACGGAAAAGATAAACATTGATAAAAAAATGTTTGTGTCTTTTCCGTTTATTGCTTCATCCATAATTGTTTATTTAATCCTTCTGGTTGTCTCTTTGGCTTCAAGCATACTCATTGTTTTTAAGTTTATTACCAACTTCGGTCAGTTGAAAAAAGACCAAAAAGGAAGTGCCAGGTTTACAACCTTTAAAGAAATTCAACAGCAATATCGAGATGTACCAGACAAAGGAGAACGCTTTGAAGGTGGTGGGGGTGTTCCGATTGCACGTTTTAAAGACAGATTATTTATTGACGACAGCCCTGTAAATAACATGATTATTGGTACTACTCGTTCAGGTAAAGGTGAAACCTTCGTTTTCTCTGCGATTGATATTTATAGTCGGGCAGAAAAACAGGCAAGCATGGTTTTGAATGACCCGAAAGGTGAATTGTACTCGGCTTCAAAAGAGACATTGGAAGGTTTGGGGTATCATGTAGAGGTTTTAAATCTTATGAATCCCTTACAGTCAATGTCTTACAATCTATTGCAGTTGACAATTGACGCATTTATGGAAGGGAACTATTCACTTGCACAACAGTACGCCCGTTCAGTGGCGTTTATGTTGTACTATGACCCAAAAAGTAAAGACCCGTTTTGGTCAAACTCGTCAACAGATTTATGTACAGCATTGATTTTAGCTTTATGTGAACAATGTAAACACGAACCAGAAAAAATCAATATGTACAATGTGGCTTTAATGCTTTCGGATTTAGGAACTCGCATGGTGGAAGATGAAAACGGAAATGAAATTAGTGCATTAGATGATTTCTTTGCAGGTTTTCCAGAAAATCATCCTGCAAAAATGCAATATGCAACAATCAATTTCTCTGGTGGTCAGACAAGAGCAAGTATTTTAGCGAATACCAACGCTAAACTTGGTGTATTCACGTTGGATGGTACAGCAAAATTAACTTCGCAAAATTCCTATGATATGTCAAAAATCGGCTTTAGCAGATGGATAAAAGGAAAGACGAAACCAGATACGAGGATTCACCTTACTTTTCCTAATAATAAAACCGAAACAATACGGACAGATTCAGATGGAATGTTTACCTTGTATCACAAAAATCCATTAAATACGGATGATGAAGTTTTGGTTAAAGTGCAAGGGGAAGAAACCAGAATCAAAATTACAGGAAAGCTTTATAAGAAAACAAAGGACGGAAATGAGAAGTTTGAAGGATCTCTATCTTCGACAACGGATAATGATACCGTTAAAGTTGTTGAGGTTATGGAGTACGACAAACCGACAGCAATCTTTATGATTGTTCCAGATTATGACGCAACTTTTAACGTCATTGCTTCATTATACGTGAAGCAAGTTTATACAAACCTTGCTCGAATCGCGTCCAATGCAGAAGGTGGCAAATGTCATAGAGAGGTTATTTTCCTCCTTGATGAATTTGGTAATATGCCTGCGATCGAGGGCATGGCAAATATTATTACGGTCTGTCTTGGACGTAATATTCGTTTTAACTTGATTATTCAGGCATACGCACAACTCGAAAATCTGTATGGGGAAGATTGGAAAACGATTGATGGTAACTGTGGAAACACGCTTTATCTTTTGACTGCTGATGAAAATACAGCAGAAATCATTTCAAAGAAACTTGGCGAAAAAACAATTGTTACGAAATCACGTTCTGGTCAAACTATTTCCCTTAATAAATCTAAAACAGAGAGTGTTGATTCCAGACGTCTAATGACTTCCACAGAAGTAATGGGATTAAAGGAAGGGGAAATGATTGTCCTTCGGGTTATTAAGCGACAAGACAAGAATCGTAAACGAATAAAGTCATATCCTATTTTCCTTACTGGAAAGACTGCTTTGAAATACCGTTGGGAATATTTATCGGATTACTATGACACAGACAAGTCGATTAACGATATTGATATTCCTTGCGAACATTCAATGACGGACTTGAACAAATTGAAAGCCAGTTTTGTGGTCAACAATTATACAAAAAATATAGAGATCGAGAGTGAAATTGATAGAGAAGTTGAAAAAGAAAATGAAAGCAGCACTCAAAAAAGTGAGAAAGAATTGTTACTAGAAAAAGAGATTGAACAGAAGAAGAAAGAACAGTCATTAAAAAGACAGCAAAAACGAAAGGAAGAAAAACTCAACCAAAAAATCAACGAACATTTAAAAGCGTCACAGGTCATTCAAAAGGGCTTGATGTTACAGGCTTTTGATAACGATATGGAGAAGATAGAAGAATATAGCCAGATGGGGATATTGGAATTTAGGGATATAGTTTTATCAAACAATCATCAGATTTCTGATATGATTTGTTCTATCATGTTATCAAAAATTAACGCTGCTCTCGAACAAGTGGAAAATGATATTGAAAAAGAAAAGGAGACTGTATCATGAATGAAAAAATCGCAATGCTAGACAGGTACTTAATTTCTCAAAAATCGTTGCTAGAAAAAGGGAAAGTTCTTTATGTTCGGGTTGATGATGGATTTCTCACTATCCAAAATGAAGTAGATGAAAACGGAAAACAAAAAACAGTCACGTATTTTTCGGAGTTTGACGCAATGCTAGAAATTCCTATGAAACAGTTTATAAATGAGAGTGAAAACGAAAAAAGTAGGTGTTGAGTATATGAAGTTTAAGCCGATAGCATTTTTTCTGTTGGCAGTAATCAGTGTCTTATTGGTTGCCTGTTCATCTGAAGCTAAAGAAAGTGAACATTTTAAACAGATTGATGTTGATGAAGTCAATAAATACTTTGAAGGCAATAAAAAAGGATTTCTTTTGATTGTTACAGATAATGACGAATATTTCATACCAACTGTTAAGAGATTGGCAAAAGAAAAAAACATCATGGTGGCTATGTATAACCCTTATCAATCGGATGGAAAAAACGATAATGAAGGGGCTTCGATCTTCCCTAACTCGAAAGATGTAAAGGGTGATGCTTTGTATTACATGGAAAACAATGAGGTTCAGGGCGAATTAACGGTAAATAGATACGCTGATTCTCAACTAAATAAGGAAGTCTTGAACTTTTTTGACCTTCATGAGTAGTTGAGGTTTCAGTATCAATTTCTGTTTTTCGTTCGAGGGCAAAAGGAGTGAATCATGATAACATGAATAATGATGAACTTATTCAGAAGCTAGAGGAATTTAAAGACTATCTTGACGTTGGCAGTATATTCGTTGACCCTTTCCGTTGGCTCGGTGGGGTGATGATAAAAGGACTGGCGTATATTTTAGATGGTCTTGAAAAAGTAACTGATGAAGTGTTGCTAGTTAAAAAGTTTTTCCAAAACCCTGAAATTGTGGCGTTCGTTGATTCGATACGCCCTTTTTTATATATTCTTTTAGCCTTTAGTCTACTTTATACAGGGTATTTATTGATTTTCCAAAAGAAATTTGACAGAGAAGGCATAGCGATTAATCTATTTATCGCTTTGGCAGTCATTGCGTTGCTTGGTACAGGAATGGATAAGTCGAATGAATTTACTGATGAAGCGATAAAGGCAATTGGAAAACAACAGCTTTATGGTGAAGATGAGGGAACAATATCTTCAAATATTTTATCAAGAAATATATATGACTTAACTGAATTTGATAAAGACGGATGGTCAACTACGGAGTTAGATCGACCCAATACAATTCCTTTAGATATGATTGGCAGGATTAACTTGACGGAGAAATTCGACAGCAGCCGTAGCGAATTAAATATGAGTAGTGCAGGAAAGGATTTGTCAAAAGTCCGATTGATTTGGGTTGGTGATAAGAAAGATACAACGAAGTTTGACCAGTCGGGGTTAGAATGGAATAACGAATACTATTATCGTTATTCGATAAACTGGATAACTCTTATAACAACCATTATAGTAATGGCATTTACTTTATTTAGTATTGCCTACAAGTTGGCTCGTTTGTCATTTGAAATGACATTCAATTATGTTCTGGCCATACTTGTTGCACCAGCTGATATTCATGATGGACAGAAAACCAAAAAGATACTTCAATCAATCTTAAATACTTTCCTAGTAATCATTTTGATTTTCTTGTCCATGAAGATTTATATGATTGGCACTTTATTCCTTGCCGAACAGATAGATGGTTTGGCTTATCTAATCGCTTTGATTGCCTTTTCGGTCGCTGTGATTGATGGTCCGAATATTGTTGAAAGGCTGTTCGGTATTGACGCAGGTCTTAAATCTGGTTGGGGTGTACTTGCAGGGGCTTACGCAGGCGGTAAAGTGGTTACAGGTATCGGTAGAAGCCTTGCTAGCCTTGCTAAAAAATCCAACAACAAAAACAGCCCAAATAGTTCATCTGGTGGTGGCGGTGGCTCTGGCGGTTCTGATGGTGGAAATAAACCTCCTTCACCTAATGATAAAGATAATAAGAATAAATGTCCGAAATGTGGTCAATCACCATGCGTTTGTAGTGGCGGTGGTTCTGGCGGTTCATCTGGTGGTGGCTCTGGCTCTGGCAGTTCTGATGGCTCTGTTGGTTCGTCTGGTGGCTCTGATACAAAAGGAGACGGCAAAGACAGCAAGGGCAGCAAAGACAGTGGCTCTGGCGGTTCATCTGGTGGCTCGGTCGCTCAACAGGCAGAAGAACAGCAAGGAAAGCAAAGAAATACTACTTCAAAAGCACCTTCACCGAATGATGGCGATAAAACTACAAGTAGTTCTAGTGTAGCAGGAACAGCGAAGGTTTCTGATAATGCAACTGTTCGCCAAGATACTGGTGTAACAGGAGTTCAAAATACTGTTCAAGGTAATACAACAGGTTCGACAACAAACACAGGCGGTAGTCCTACCCAAGCGTCAACAGGAGGTAAGCCGATAGGAACGAACACACCGAAAACTACAAGTAGTTCAGGTGTGACGGAAACAGCGAAGGTAACTGATAGTGCAACTGTTCGCCAAGATACTGATGTAGCAGGAGTTCAAAATACTGTTCAAGGTAATACAACAGGTTCGACAACAAACACAGGCGGTAGTCCTACCCAAGCACCAACAGGGGGCAAGCCGACAGCAACAAACACACCAAAGACTACAAGTAGTTCGGGTGTGACGGAGACAGCGAAGGTAACTGATAATTCAACAGTCCGTAAGAATACGGAAGTAGCAAGTGAGATTCAAGAGGTTGCAGGGAACACAACGACTTCCACAACACGTAGAGGTAGTGGCTCTACCCAAGCACCAACAGGGGGCAAGCCGACAGCAACAAACACATCTAAAACTACAAGTGGTTCTCATACAACCGAGAAAACCAATGTAACAACTAATTCAACAACAACCAGAAATACAGAGGTCTCAAATCATGTTCAGGAAGTTACAGGGAACACAACGACTTCCACAACACATAATGGTGGTGGCTCGTCTGGTGGCTCATTCGGAGGTCACGATCAACCTCGTGTAAATGAACGGAAACGCCCTAGAACCTATTCAATGAATAAAGGTAATGACAGTATCATTGATAGGATGAAAAACCACAGGAAGAAATAAGAAGTGAAAAGAATGGTCGCCTGTTATGGCGACTGTTCTTTTTATTTCTGAATAAAGGAGTAGATAACAATTGAGAAGTTATAGAATCCCGAATGAAATTTCAACTGAATTAAAAATCAATAAAATGCTTTATTTATATGACTTGCTTTTTATTATCGGGTTATTGGTTTTTCACCGAATCGCTTCACCATTCGTTCACTCGTCACTTTCATGGGCTTTTACTATTTTTCTAATAATATTTGGTTTGTTCATGATAGTTAGACCCTCAACAAACCCCAAAAAGAGAATGTATCACGCTATTCTCTTTGCAATTCTTAGAAAGAAAGATACGTATAGTTCAATTGATTATGAAGGAGAGGAGAAATAATCATGGCATTGATTGATGAACGGAAATACAAAAAAAGAAAAAATCATGGTAATGCTGCAAGTGCTGTAATGGATGAAAAAAACATGATGTCATTAAAAGAGAGAAAGGAAAAACGGAAAAAGATTATTTCATCTTTCGCTGATATTGTGCCGATAATTGACATTGTTGAATATGACTTTTTTGAAATGAGGAATGGCGAATACATGGAGATCGTTCAAGTGACGAGTAAGGATATTTATTCTTTGAACGAAAATGACAAGGACAACGATATATTTTCGTTGGCTTATTTGTTCCAGGCATACATTCCTGATATTAAACTTATTCCTTTGCATACGCCTGTCAATCTGGAACTCCAAAAGAACAACATCATACGAAATATTCGCAAGTGCAAAGAACCTGCCTATATTCCTTTCCTAGAAAAAAAGCTTGCGGAATTAGAATTTATCGAAGAACACCGAACGAATAAGGAATATTTCTTTTACTTGTATGCTGACAGTATAAAAAACCTTCTTGAACGGAAATCGCAATTCAAGAAACTCTTTGGTCGAAGTAATCCAATAATTGAATTGGAACTGGATAAAAAACTTAATGTTTTGTATCAACTTTCAAACTTGAATTCAAAGCCAAAAATAGATTAAAAGGGAGAGATTTGATTTATGCTTAGTGTTTTGACAAATGCCTTTAAAGGAAAAACAGATGAAGAAATCAAAGCAGAAAAAGGATATAACCCTTTCCTTGTCTCACAAATTCAACCACAGGGAGGAATTAATTTTAATGCAAGCTATGTCCGTTTAGGTGACGGATATATGTCATGTGTGCATGTATATAAATATCAAACGCTTGTAACGGATTTTTGGCTCGAACAGCTTATGAGTATTGAAAATGCTATTATCACGATTGATATTTCAACAGCCAACAAGCGTCAAATTATTGAAGAAATTAATAAATCTATGGCAGAGCAAGACACCCGATTTGTAAATGCAAAAGATAATGTTGACAGAATCAATGCTCGTGACAGCTACATTGAATTGGATGAATTGTACAACCAAATAACAAAGGGCGAAATCATGAAGCGTGTTCATCTTCGAGCATATGTTAAAGGGAAAACGCTTGAAGAATTGGAGATCCATGTGAGAGACGTTCTGGAAGAATTGGAGAGTTTGAACTTTAGAGGGGCTGTATTTCTCAATGAACAAGAATGGGAGTGGGAAAGCTTATTTACAAGCTACACAAACCAACTTGATTACGTGAATAAGCGTAAGGGGAAGGAAATCCCTTCTACAACGCTTGCAGGGGGTTATCCGTTCCATTATACATTTTTGAGTGATGAATACGGAACTTATTATGGCACAACCGACACAAACGGTAGTGTCATTTTTGATTTGTTTCATAGAGATAAAAACCGAAAATTTTATAATGCCTTGATGATTGGAAAGATGGGTTCGGGAAAATCCACTTTGCTTAAAAAGACAGTTCTTGACCAAGCGATTAAAGGTCATAAAATTAGAATTTTGGACGTTACAGGTGAATTTGCTGATGTGGTGGAAAGGTTAAATGGTAAACAGATTGCATTGGACGGTTCGGAAGGAATTATCAATCCATTACAGGTATTCAAGACCGTAACTAATGAAGATGGCTCTACAAATGAAGTCCTGTCCTTCACACAGCATTTATCTAAAATGAACGTATTTTATAATTTCATTAACCCTTCATCTGACCGAAATGAAGCAACAGAATTTGAAACATTGCTGCGCCAACTGTACGTTGATAAGGGGATGTGGTCAAACAATCCAGATGATGTAATGGATATTACAAGCTATAAAGCGAATGAATATCCTATCTTCTCTGACTTGCTCGATCTCGTTAGAAAGGAATTATATTCGGATTATGAGAATCGTAAACGTCATGAAAACTTAGGGAAAGAAAGAGAAACAAGACTAGCGAATATTGAATTGTCGCTGAAAAATCTGGTAGAAAACTACGGTAATATTTTTGATGGCGTTTCATCCATTGATAGTTTTGATGATGAATTGGTTGTCTCATTTCCACTTCGGAACTTAACCAACTTGAAAGCTGAAATTTATCAAGCCCAAGTATTTAACATCATGAACATGCTTTGGGATGGAATGATTGTCAACGGTTCTAATCAATTTAAAGCGTTCAACCGAGGACAATTAGATTTTGGTGACGCTACTCGCTTTCTAATTGTTATTGATGAAGCACACCATTTAATAAATACAAGAGACATTTCTCAACCTGCTGTACTCTATCTGGAACGTTTTATGCGTGAAGCAAGAAAGTATTTCGGAGGAATTTTCTTTGTGTCACATGTGATTTCGGACTTTGTTCCTTCTGGCTCGAATAGCGAAAATGCCGAGAATGTCAAAAAGCTATTCCAGTTGACACAGTATAAATTTATTGGGGAGCAAGACGCTGAATCAATGCCGACAATTCAATCTGTATTTGATGGACAATTGACGGAATCAGAAGTGAAAATAATTCCTACTCTTGAAACAGGGAAGGTTGTTTTATGTATCTCTGGTTTAAAAAATCTGGTGTTTGAAGTTGATGTATCTAAAACTGAATTATCTATATTTGGTGGTGGTGCATAATGACGAACGGAAGAAATGCTGCTGTTAATACTGCAAAGGCAATGGCAACAAGAATGGTATTAAAGAAACTTAATTTAGCAACTATAAAGGTTCAATTAATAATCGCAGGGATTCTCCTTGCGATTATTATTATTGCTGTTTTCATTGCAGGAATTATCGCTACAATCGGTGGTGGAACAAGTGATGATAATTCAGACAGTTTTGGACTTGGTGCAGGTCAAGCTATGGTTTCAGCAGAAGTAGCGCAATATAGAGGGGCAATATTTGAAGAATTGAGCAAGTACGGTTTAAGCGAATATACGGAATTGATGCTTGCTTTGATGATGCAGGAATCGGGTGGAAGGGGCAACGATCCCATGCAAGCAAGTGAATCATTTTGTGGTTCAATTGGTTGTATCACTGACCCTCAAACATCAATAGAAAAAGGTGTTTTGCATTTTAAAAGCGTATTAGAAAAAGCAAATTATGACGTAAAACTGACATTACAAAGTTATAACTTTGGTGGTGGTTTTATCGACTATGTGATGAAAAATGGCGGTTCTTATACAAAGGAACTCGCCATTTCTTTTTCTCAAATGATGTATCAAAAATTATCCCATACAGGCATTTACAAATGTCACAGACCAGAAGCCATTCAACATTCGGCTTGTTATGGGGATATTGGTTATGTTGACGCTGTATTAAGATATTTACCTTCTGCAATTATGGTCGACTCTGAAAATATTGCAGGCGGTATAGCTTCACCTTTGCGCCGTTCTCTCGTTGTTAATTCACCTTTCGGATGGAGGATTGACCCTATTAATAAAACTAAAGCCTTGCATGCAGGCATTGATTTAGCTTGCACATATACCGATTCAATACATGCAGTTAAAGATGGAAAAGTGGTATATGCAGGGGTGTCTAATGGTTATGGAAACCTAGTCCAGATACAGCATGACGGTTTCATTACAGCATACGCACATATGAACAGTATTAGTGTTTCAGTTGGTCAAGAAGTGAAGCAAGGTCAGGGGGTAGGTTATTGTGGCACAACCGGTAAATCAACAGGAACTCACCTTCATTTTGAAGTTAAAAGTGATTTGTGGAGTGGACAAATTGACCCTAGAAGTTTCTTAGGTTTATAGGAAGGAGTGAGCAATATGAACATGTTGTTTTCGAAAAAGAGCGCGATTATCCTGTTTGCACTTTTTCTAATAATCTCGCTCATTGCAAATATATATAGCTTTACTAATCAAGGCAAAGCAAGAAGTGAGTATGAGAAAAATCTTAATAAAACGTATGAAGATTTAAGTAAGAGTGAGGATGAAGTAAGGAAACTTAAAGAACAAGTTTCCTTACTTGAAAGCAAGAAAACGGATGATAAAAATAAAAATTCAAGTGAAGGCAGCACTAAAAAAAACGAGGGTAATCCAGACCGAAACAAACAAGAAGTTCTTGAAAATACAGCAAAAAGATTTATGGAGTTTTCCTTCAACTCCAATCCAGAAACCTATGCTGAAAGAAAAAAGCTTGCAAAGAATTACATGACAGATCACTTATATGAAACAATTTATTCGGCAGATGGGGTAGCCGAAGCTGAACAAAAAATCAATTCCTCCTTAGAAAAAGTTGTCGTCTATATAAAAGAAAATGCAGAAGATGAAGCGATTATTTATTACGAATTGAACAGAGAAATAATTACAACAGGTTATTCGGAAACCATACAAGACTATGCAAAATTAAAGTTTAGTGAAGAAAATAATCAATGGAAGGTATCAGACATTTCCACCATTGAAATAACGGGGAGTGATTCAGAGTGAAGAAGAAAAAAAGAAAAAACTTAAAAATTAATGTCTCCAATCTCTATATTATTGTCGCTTTAATTTTTGTTAGTGGCTTTGCATTTTTCGGTACTTCAAAGCTGTTCATGGCAGAAGAAATTCCAATAAACCAAACAAAATTGAACGAGGAATTTGATTTAAGGTCGAACGGAAAGTTTAGTATCAATAGTTGGAGTTATGATGAAGAAAAAAATAAAATGGAAGTTATTTTGGTCACAAATGGGATGAAAGATTATTCTTCGGAATTGGATTTCACGTCAATTTCAAAGAAAAATTTGAATCAAGAATTACCTGTTAAAGTGGTCTTTAATGATAATGAAATTTACATTCTTCATATTGATAAAGTTCCAAAAAACTTTGACCAACTCGCTATCCGTTTACACAAAACTGACCGGAACATGAGAGATATATTTGATGAACCAGATTCAATTGAAGAAAATGAACGGATTGTTTCAACCGTCTATACAGATGAAAGAGTGGTAGAAAGAAAGTCCATTGAAAAGTTGGATAACAAGAATTACACGTTGCAAGTTACGGATAATATTATCGAGCAAACTAAAGAAGATCAGGAAGGAATCAAGAAGAAAATTGAGAAAGCAAATGAAGTAAATGAAGAACTTAATGAAGAAATTGAAAAGCTAAAATCAGACCTTCTTTATCAAACAGTAGAAGAACAAATTGAAACCAACAATAAGATTTATCGCATGGAACGTGAAGTTGAAATGAATACAAAAGAGATTGAAACCCTGCAACAAGATATTCAGAATATGGATTCGAAAATTGAAAGATTGAAACAGAAAAAACGTGATATTGGTATTTAAATAGTAGGTACAAAACTGTGCCTAATATCCAAAAAGGATAGGTACAGTTTTGTACCCTATTTTAAAATTCTTGTACCCATGAAAACATTAGGCTTTGCCTAATCCCACACTGAAAGTGGGGGCAGTTTTCCCTTATGCTCTTTCTATCTATCCCCCCTATATGCTGTCAAATAACAGAATACTGATGTATAATGGATATAGGGTAACAGAATACTGATATGCAAAAGAAAAGAGGTGACATGATGGAAATTAAAATTCGGAATTTAGAACCTGCAACCATCAAAAAAATTGATGAGTTAGCAAAACAAAAAGGCATATCAAGACAAGAATATTTGAAAAGACATTTAGAGTCATTCGCTGTAAGTGGCTTGCATAGTGACATCATTGATCGCTACGAAAAGCAATTAGAAATCAATACAATGTTACTAGAAAAAAACACGCAAGCCATGAATGAAATGATTGAGACATTTAAGGAATTGATGTTTGATGAATAAGTCTCCTGCGGTTGTTATAAAGTCACAGTTTCAATTGAAGGGTAAAGGAGATTCTTCTTTCAATAATTACTTGAATTACATGGACAGATTAGAAACTCATAATGAAAAAAATGATTATGAAAGCTATCAGGATTACATGAGCAATGAAGAAAAATCAACAGGGTTATTTACAGATAAAAAGGATTCGTTGTCTCGTGACGAAAAAGAAAAATACAAAGATATATTTAAAACAGCCCAAGAGAAAGGGAGCATTCTTTGGCAAGATGTTATTTCCTTTGATAATGATTGGTTAAAAGAAATGGGGGTGCTTCATGAAAAGGGGATTGATGAAAAGAAATTAAAAGATGTTACTCGTTCGGCTGTAAATGAAATGCTAAAAAGCGAAAAGATTTTAGATAGTTCTGTTTGGACTGCTGCAATTCATTACAATACGGATAACATTCATATCCACGTTGCAACCGTTCAACTAAATAATTTTAGAGAACGTGGAAAGAGAATGCCAAAATCAATAAGCAAAATGAAATCAACAGTTGTAAATAAAATCATGGATCGCTCGCTTGAAAATAAAAAACTCAATGAATTTATTCGTGATGATTTAGTAAAAAGCAAAAGAGAAAATAAGATTGTCTCTTTTAAAAACAAAATTGTTAATCGGGATATGGTGAAGCAATTTGAGAAAATTCATTCCATGTTGCCAGATGATAAAAGACTTTGGAAATACAACATGAACGCAATCGCTGATGTAAGACCAGAACTTGATAAGTTAACGAACATGTATATTGAAAAGAATTTCAAAAAAGAATTTGAGGATTTTAAAAACCAATTGAATAAAGAAGTTGAAGTTTATAAAAAGACATATGGAAATGAATCTAAAGCAGAGCGTTACAGAGAAACAAAAATGAATGACATGTACACCAGAATGGGGAATGCAATACTAAGTGAGGTAAAGGAGTTTGATAAAAAGAAAAATCATGTTCCTAGAAAAAATGAAGTCATTAATACTTTCTACGTCAGAAAAGAAATGAATAACTCTATGTATGTATTAAACCGTTATATGAAAGATGATTTGCAAAGTATGAAAAATCAAAGAGCCTTTGAAGAATTACAACGTGAACAAGAATATGAAAGGTAGGCGATTGATAATGGAAGAAAGAAAACACTATCGTCACCGTTTATCAGATGAAGTCGCTCAATATATTAAAGATTATGCTATCGACAATGATCTTCCTCACCATAGCAGCAGTGAAGCGTGTGAACGGATAATAAGAGAACATATGGTGTTAAGCAAACAAAATTGGAATCTGCAATATATTTCAGATACTGTAACTGAAAATGTCACTCGTTCCGTTCAAGTCGCTTTACAAAAAAGCATTTCGAATGAAGTCAATAAAGTACGTCTTGGCACGAATAATATTGACCGAAATACGCAAATATTAATCGAATTGCTTCAAGGATTTATGCAGATAAGAAACGTTGAACACATTCCAACAACAGATATGTACAAACCAGAATTCCTAAACCATGTAGAGAAAACTGTTCAAGAAAAAATAACTTTGCAAAAACAAAAGAAGGACAGCAAATATCAAAAAAATTAAAAGGAGAGATGATGGTGAGCGTTTTTAAAAAAGATTACACACTCGCATTGATTAAAGAAGTTGGAGAGGATGATGTTCTGGTGACGGTAAATGATGTTGATGTTGTTGTTCCTTTGCATGAAGGAAATAAGCAAGCAATCTTTGACGCTGTTTCCGAAGGTGTGTATCTAGTTCCTTATGACAGTAAAAATAATGAGTTTCTTATGACGGTTGATGAAGCTGTATTATATGAAGTCTTTCCAGAACTTGAAAATGAAGAATTAGAAGGAGCAACAGACGATTTACCGGATGATGATGAATAACTTTTTCTAATAATAAAAGGAGTGATTAAAAGTGGGTGATCGAGTGAGTAGAGAGGAAATCGAAAAAGCGAGCGCTGTTCATATTTTGGATTACTTGAACTCAAAAGGTGAAGGTTTGATTAAACAAGGAAAGTATTATCGTCATACCGAACACGATTCCCTAATCATCAATGAGAACGGAAAATGGTTCTGGAATAGTCGGGGTGAGGGTGGTCATGGTGCAATTAGTTTTGCCCGAACATTTTATAATATGTCATTTCAAGACGCTGTTCGTGACGTAAACGGTCTATCCATTACAAGGAGTTACACAAATGATTTGAAAAGGAATGAAACAAAAGAGTTTGTCTATCCCAGACATTACGAATCAAACACACAACGTAATGTAAGGCAGTATTTAATAAATGTAAGAATGCTAGACGAAAAAATTGTTGATTCACTCATTAAAAATGATTATTTAGCCGAGGATAAACTGAAAAATTGTGTATTCAAATGGAAGGATTCAGAAGGAAAAATAGTTGGTGCTGATCGACAGGGTACTGTGCCGATTAATACGAATCGTGGATACTTTAAACAGGTGGTAGCGAACAGTAAAGAGGATGGTGGATTTCGTGTTGATGTAGGAAAGGCGAATAAAATTGCTTTGTTTGAAAGCCCTATTGACGCTCTTTCCTATTATGAAATGTATCGTCCAACAGATATAAGACTGCAATCAATGAGTGGTTTAAAAGACCGTACAGCAGCAACAGCAATTAAAGATTTTCTACGTGATTGTAAGGAAAAAAATATTAAAGTTGAAGGGCTTATCCTGGCTGTCGATAACGATAAAGCAGGAAAAGAATTTACAGAACGGTGGGAAAGGTTATTGCATTGTGAAAACCACGTTCCAAAATTTAAAGATTGGAACATGGATTTGCAGAAAATGAAGGCGAATGAAAAGAGAAAAGAGCAAGAACTTGAATTAGGAAGGTGATATAAAAATGGCATATAAGCGAAAAACTCATGAAGAACGCATGAAAGAGATTGAAGATTTGACCAATG
>NZ_JBPPZG010000016.1:0-14293 GCF_051918545.1 Pseudogracilibacillus amylolyticus (SeqCode)
TTATCTTGCACACTGTGCTGAACTTCTTCAATTTTTTCTTCGAGTTTTTGTTCGCTTTCTTTTTCTTTCCGTAGTTGGTTCGTAAGTCTTGTTACAATGAGTGCAGCAGTAATTCCTTGATAGCCAACTGCTGCATATAAATCATCTTCATTAACAAAATTAAACTTTTTACATACTTTTTTAATATTTTCTGGTGTTAAGACTTCTTTTGGTGTAAAACCAAGTTCCTGAATACCTTTTTCAATTTCGGCTTTCCCTTTTTCAATATTTTCTTCTTTACGTTGTTTCTTGAAAAATTGTTTAATTTTATTTTTCGCTTGAGAAGATTGGGTTATTTTTAACCAATCTTGAGATGGGCCATAGGAATGGCGAGATGTAATAATTTCTACAATATCTCCATTTTTTAATTTATAATCTAAAGGCTCCATTTTACCATTTACTCGAGCACCAACTGTTTTATTTCCAATCTCAGTATGAATACGATAAGCAAAATCAAGTGGGATTGAGCCAGACGGGAGTTCAATTACATCCCCTTTTGGAGTAAATACATAAACCATATCCGAAAACAAATCTATTTTTAATGATTCAACAAATTCTTCTGCATCATGCGTGTCATTTTGCCAATCTAATATTTCTCTGAACCAAGTGAGTTTACCTAAAAATGATTTTTCATTAGGCTTAATCTCCTTACCTTCTTTATATGCCCAATGAGCGGCAATCCCGTACTCAGCAATTTTATGCATATCTTTTGTTCTAATCTGCACTTCGAGTGGATCTCCCTTGGGACCAATAACAGTTGTGTGAAGGGATTGATAAAGATTTGCTTTCGGCATTGCTATATAATCTTTAAATCTACCAGGCATTGGTTTCCAATACGTATGGATGATACCTAAAACAGCGTAACAGTCTTTAATACTTTCAACAATAACCCGAACAGCTAGCAAATCATAAATTTCATTAAATTCAACATTTTGCGTTTTCATTTTTCGGTACGTACTGTAAATATGTTTAGGTCGACCGGAAATTTCGGCTTCAATTCTAACCTTGGCCAATTCTTCTGCGATATCGGTCATTACTTCGTCAATATATGATTCTCGTTCATCTCGCTTCTGTTTCATTAACTGAACGATACGATAATACTGTTGTGGATTTAAATAACGAAGTGCCGTGTCTTCTAATTCCCATTTGATTGTAGACATACCTAGCCGATGGGCTAACGGTGCAAAGATTTCGAGTGTTTCATTTGCTATTCTACGTTGTTTATTTGCTGGTAAATGTTTTAATGTCCGCATATTATGCAGTCTGTCAGCAAGTTTAATCAAAATAACACGAATGTCCTTTGCCATCGCGACAAACATTTTTCGGTGATTTTCCGCTTGTAGCGCTTCTTTTGATTTATATTTTATTTTCCCTAATTTTGTAACCCCATCAACTAGCATTGCAACTTCGGAATTAAATGCTGCTTCAATTTCTTCTAAACTTGTTTCCGTATCTTCCACGACATCGTGTAATAATCCACTGGCGATTGTTTCATGATCCATTTCTAAGTCAACTAAAATTCCAGCAACTTGAATGGGGTGGATAATATAAGCTTCTCCAGATTTACGGTATTGATCAATATGTGCTAATTTAGCAAATTCGTAGGCTCGATAAATAAAGTTCACTTCTTCTTGGGTTAAATAGCTTTTAGTCTTTTCAATAATGTCTTCAATCGTTCTATTTTTATCCTTAGACACGTTATCACCTTAATTTTAGAAAACTAGGCTTATCAAAGCCTGTAGTTGCACTGATGCGGGAGGAAATTTCCTATGCTTTCTTATGTGCAA
This sequence comes from Pseudogracilibacillus amylolyticus (SeqCode), assembly GCF_051918545.1. Taxonomy (NCBI): domain Bacteria; kingdom Bacillati; phylum Bacillota; class Bacilli; order Caryophanales; family Bacillaceae; genus Pseudogracilibacillus; species Pseudogracilibacillus amylolyticus (SeqCode). The sequence continues at coordinate 1,827 of NZ_JBPPZG010000016.1, forward strand.
TGCCAAATAAGTTATTCGTATTTCATTAATGTTAACACATCGTAGTCTTTAAGTTTACTCATTCCATCTAAATAGGCTAATTCAATTAAGAATGCGCATCCTACGACAATACCACCAAGTTGTTCTACAAGTTTAATCGTTGCTTCAATAGTCCCTCCCGTTGCGAGAAGGTCATCTGTAATTAACACACGTTGTCCTTTTTTAACAGCATCTTTATGAATTGTGAGTACATTCTGTCCGTACTCTAAACCATAATCTACTTTAATTACTTCCCTTGGCAATTTTCCTTCTTTTCGAACTGGTATAAATCCAACTTCTAATTGGTATGCAACCGGACAACCGATGATAAATCCTCTAGCTTCCGGTCCCACGATTAGATCGACTTCTTTTTCTTTAGCATATAAAGTAATTTCATCAACCGCTGCTTTAAATGCTTTTCCATTTGCCATTAAGGGTGTAATATCTTTAAATTGGACTCCTGGTTTTGGCCAGTCATCCACAATTGTAATATATTCTTTAAAATTCATGTAGTAGTTCCTCCTCAGTAGAACCGTTTATACGAATAGAGTTTTCAAACCATGATTTTAATTCTTCGTATGTAGAATAATACAGTAATTTTTCTATTTTTCCTTGTTCTACCCTTTTTTGATATGTTTTTGAAGTTTGTAATGCTTTTTTTTCTGCATTTTTATTTATATAAATTACATTATCCCGAATCGTGATAAATTGTAGATCAAGAAAAACCTTTAAAATGAAAATAACTTTGTCTTTCGTCCATTTTTTCATTTGCATTACACTAGGCAAATCCACGTTTAAATGAATGGGACAGTAGTTAAATAAATAAGCATATAACCATTTAAAATCTTCCCGATTTGGAATCGACTCTAAATAAGCATTATCAGTAATTGTATAGGATGCATGTATAAAATTTGGATTTGTTTTGTAAATAATTTTCTCTAAAGTATTCAATTCACTCGGTAAATCATAGATGAATAATATTTCCGTCTGCGGTAAAGTTTCTATATGTTCATTATAACTGATAATGGTTATATCGTTAAAGTCACTAACATATTGATATATTTTTTCACGATCATTGCATACAATTAGATTATTTTTAAAAGAAGCAATATATGGATTAATATTTGCAGCGCTTTGCCTACCCCGGAAATCTAATAATTGCCATTCATTGACGGCTATGTCCTCAATTAATACTTGAACTGTCCGGTTTCCATTCCACTCGTTTATCTGTAATTTACCTACAACTTCTATTTCAGATTGAGGTGAAATATAATAATATAAATGCCCAAGACCAAAACCAACTGCATCGATTCGATGGCCATTTTCCATAAATTGTAGTTTTAAATGGTTTTTTGCTTGCCCAATTTGTCTTATCTGAGTCGGCTTACTTATAAAATGAAAAATAGGTTCTACATTCCCCAAACCAAACGGAGATAATTGATTGATCTGCGTTACTAATTCTTCCGTCATCGTATCAATAGAGATCGAACTATGAACATTGATTATTTGCTTGAAATCTTCTTCGTTTAATTGGGATAAAATTTGTCTATTTAAATTTTCACTAATTTCTTCTAAATTTTCAAACGGAAACGTCATTCCCGCAGCCTGTGCATGTCCGCCAAAACTAGAAAACAAATGTCTAATTTCCATTCCATTTTTAAATAAATTAAATGCAGGGATACTACGAGCCGATCCTTTTAACTCATCTGTTTCTTCTTTATACGTTAACATCATTACAGGTCGATCATATTTATTCACAAGCTTTGAAGCGGCAATTCCAAGCACACCTTCATGCCAATCTTCATCATATAGGATGATAAAACCATCCGTTTCATTTACCCTCTGTTCCGCTTCTTTTACTATATTACTAACAATTTGCTTTCGTTCAATATTTAATTCTTCAATTTCCTCAGCAATTTGCTGTGCTATCTCTTTATCTTCAGTAAGTAAAAGTTCTACCGCAAGATGAGCGCTTTGCAATCTACCGACAGCATTTAATCGCGGTGCAATTGAAAAACCAACATCTCTTGCGGTTATCGGACCATCGAGATTACATACTTTTTTTAACGCCTTTATCCCTAAATTTCTACTTTTTTGTAGCTGTTCGAGACCGTTAGAGACTAATATTCGATTTTCTTTAATTAATGGTACTAAATCAGCAATAGTCCCGATGGCAACAAGATCTAATAAATGTATCGGCATTTCATCTAATAAGTAATGGGCAAATTGAAAAGCAACACCGACGCCTGCCAAATGTTTAAAAGAATAGTTTGGCGATAATATTGGATGGATAATTGCTAAAGCATCTGGAATTTCCTCTTGTGCCTCATGGTGATCAGTTATAATAAGGTCAAGTCCTAATTTTTTTGCATAATCGGCTTCTATACTACTTGCAATCCCATTATCGACTGTAATTACTAATGAAACAGCTTGTTTTTTAAATTGCTCTAGTACATTTGTATTTAATCCATATCCCTCAGTAAAACGATTTGGTATGTAAAAATCACAAATCGCACCAAGATCGTTTAAAACACTTATTAATAACGCTGTTGATGTAATTCCATCTGCATCATAATCCCCATAGACTATTATTTTTTCTTTATTTTCAATTGCCGCTAAAATTCTATCTTTTGCTTTTGCAATCTCTGCAAATTTAGATGGAGATTCCAAATCGCTTAATTGGGGCTGTAAAAACTGTTGTTGTTCTTCTTTTGAAAAGAGCCCACGTTCATGATATAAGGATTCCAAGATAGTAGATGGAGTAAATGCTTGCTTTTTTTCACAAAAAAAATCCCACTTCGCCTTACTCTTTAACATAAAGTCACTCCCTATTATTTATCACGCTCTAGAGCAAGGTCTCTTTAGTTAATCGTTATTATCTGTTTCACTAGATAAGCTAGATGTTTTGAATCGTTCCAATTCAGTCTCTAAAGTAATAATCTGTTGTCTTAACTGTTTAGTTTCACGCTTAAGTTCATAGTATTTTTTCATGCTTACAAACGCTGTGACAACGCCACCTAATAATACAGAAAACAAAATAACAAAAACAAGTGGGGATGTACCACTCCAGAACAAATAATTTACTTCAACAACTTCTACATTTAACACTGCAAATATTGAGATTAAAATAATGAAGACAATTGCTAAAATAACATACGTTTGACCTTTCATGATTCATCACCCTTAACTATAATTTATACTTGCGGACCTTCTACTCGCTTTTTCTTTCTAAAATCAATTGGTTTTTCTTTTAAATTACGACCACGCCAGACAAGCCATAATTGGGAAGCCAAAAATAATGATGAATATGTTCCTGCTAGCAAGCCGATAACGAGTGCAATTGCAAATCCAAAAATGGATTCAGCACCTAAAATTAAAAATGCCAATACTGCAATAAGGGTTGTCGTTGTTGTATTAATACTTCGCATAAATGTTTGAATCAAACTTCTATTAATAATTTTTGCTAATTCTACTTTAGATTTGACTAGTTTATTAGTAGCTCGAATGTTTTCTCTTATGCGGTCAAATACAACAATTGTATTATTAATCGAATAACCGATAATTGTTAAAATCGCTGCGATAATCGTAACATCAAATTCAATTCTAGCAATGCTAAACACGACAAGCATAATAAATACATCATGCAATAATGCGATAATTGCAGTTATGGAGAAGAAAAATTCAAACCTGAATGTCACATAAATGATCATTCCGATTAATGCAACTGCAAGTGCATATACTGCATTTTTAACAAGTTCTTGTCCTACAATCGGAGAAACGACACTAACACTTGGTTCATGACCATATTTATCCATAACATAGGTTTTTAAGTCGGATATATCGGCTTCTGAAAGAACGGTATCGAATCGCATTACGGCAGTTTCGTTATTTTCGCCAGATAACACAATTGATTTTGCTTCTAATCCTAATGTATTTAAGTCGGATTCTATATCGGTTTGCGTAAGACCTTCATCTGCAAGTACTTCTACCCGCGATCCACTAGTAAAGTCGATACCTGGGTTGAGTTGAAATAAACCGAGTGATAATGCCCCAAGAATAACGACAATGATCGTCGTAATAAACATCTTCTTCCTATGTTTTACTATATCGAATGTCCGGTTAAAAATAGTTGGTTCTACTTCTTTTTTGGAAGCAATATCTTGAATCTGCTCTTCTTTTATACCGAACCAGCTTTTTCTTTTCGTTAAAAATCCACTGTTTACCCATAATCCTAAAAGCAGTCTCGTTCCATAAACGGCAGTTAAGAAGCTCACTAAAATACTTACAATTAGCATCGTAGCAAATCCTTTAATGGAACTTGTACCAAAGATAAATAATACTGCAGCAGCAAGGATTGTCGTAATGTTTGCATCTAATATCGTTACAAGGGAACTTTTTCCCCCTGTTTTAAATGAAGCAAGTACTGATTTTCCACTCCGTAATTCTTCTTTAATTCGTTCAAAAGTTAGTACATTGGCATCAACAGCCATACCGACCCCTAAGATAAGTGCTGCTATCCCCGGTAATGTCAAGACGCCATTCATTAATTCAAATACTAATAAAATGAGATAGACATAGATTATCACATTAATCCCAGCAATCAAACCCGGGAAACGATAAACTGTGAGCATAAATAAAAAGATCGCAATAATTCCAATGATTCCAGCAAAAACAGTTTGATTTAACGCTTTTTCTCCAAACTGAGCACCAACAGAAGTAGAGAATAATTCTGTCATATGAACAGGTAGTGATCCAGAATTAATAATATCTGCTAGTCTCTGTGCTTCTTCTACTGTGAAATTTCCAGTAATTTGAACATTTGTATCATAAATTGGTTTCGATACTTGCGGCGCAGAAATAAATTTTGGTTCTGCTTTTTGTACTTCTTCTTCAAATGAATCGCCTTCTTGGAAATCCATCCAAATAACAAGTAAATTGTTAGGTGTACCCATATTTTGAATTTCCGTAGTTACTTCACCAAATTTATCAGCGTCTTTCAATTGTAACGTTACAATTGGCTGATTAGACTGTGGGTCAAAATCTTGTCGGGCACTTCCTTCTTTAATATCTGTCCCATTTAAATATTCCTCATCATTTACATCACGAAAAGAAAGTAACGCAGATGTAGAAAGTATTTCGCGGGCTTCCGCCTGGTCTTCCACCCCAGCAAGTTGTACCCGAATTCGGTCTTCACCTTCAATATCAATTACTGTTTCACTAATTCCTAGTCGATTAACCCGGTCATTTAATGTCTGAACCGTTGCTTCGAGTAATGTTTTATCTACCTTTTGGTCTTTATCAACCGGCTCGACTTCATAAAGTATTTCAAATCCACCTTGCAAATCTAAACCTAAGTTTATTTTTTTACTTATTCCCGTAACCGTCGTACTAATCGTGCCTATAAAGATTAGAACAATTAGTAGAAAGGCAATAATTCTACCTCTTTTTTTCATACATTAATTCCTCTCTTTTTGCCGTTTTTTAAAAATTCGTTAATTGTTTTCACCTTTCGTTAACGCTTCAATGGATGCCATTAAGTCATCATCTTCCGATTGAAGGGCATTAACTGTCATAAAATTCATATAAATAGATGGTGGTAAGTGAAATATATCTTGTATCACTTCATACAATTTTTTTTTCGGGTTTCCTTTCCATACTTTTTCCTCTAAACATCTCCAAATTTCATCTTGTGTTACATCTGTATAACCAACTAATTTAAATTCGCTTTCTTTACTTTCAAGTGCAGGAATAATATAAGACTTCCACTCTTTTACCGTCTTTTCTTCCACATACATTCCTCCTATTATACTAACCATCAATTGCATCTATATTACATTTACTATTGCTTGTCATTCTACCCGTGTACAAGCATATACATAAATTGAAAAGCAATTTCTTAAAAAAGAAAGTAGGGCGTTACATTGACAAAGCAATCATTTATCCGTGGAACAATTGTATTAATCATCGCTGGAATGATCACGAGATTATTAGGTTTTGTAAACCGTATTGTTGTCGCACGGTTAATGGGTGAAGAAGGTGTTGGCTTATACATGATGGCAATGCCATCTTTATTTCTGATCATTACTCTAACACAAATTGGACTACCTATTGCAATTTCTAAGCGAGTTGCTGAAGCAAATGCTCAAAATGATCGGTATAAAATCAAACAAATTATTACTGTATCCTTTCTTATTATAGCATGTACAAGTATCTTTTTTACTATTTGTATGATTTTCCTTGCACCGCTTGTAGCAAATTATTTATTAACAGATGATCGTACTTTATATCCTTTACTAGCAATTAGTCCGGTTGTTCCAATTATCGCAATGACTTCAGTAATAAAAGGATATTTTCAAGGTATGCAAAACATGACGCCCCAAAGTATTGCAATCGTCATTGAACAAATCATTCGGATTACTGCAGTATTTTTTCTCGTTTCGTTCTTGCTTCCATACGGTGTAGAATTTGCTGCAGCAGGAGCAATGATAAGCGTTGTAATTGGAGAGTTAGCATCGCTTTTATATCTTTTCTATACTTTTAAACAAAAAAAGACTATCAAAGTACGGCACCAATTTTTCACTTATTTAAAAGGAAGCAAACCTGTACGGAAACAATTATTTTCTATCGCCCTTCCAAATACCGGTAGCCGTCTGATCAGTTCTTTTGCTGGTTTTCTAGAACCAATATTAGTTGCTCAAAGTTTAGCGTATGCCGGAATTGCTACAAAAGATGCAACGAGTCAATATGGTGAATTAACCGGCTATGCGATGCCATTATTATACCTTCCAACCTTTATAACGAATTCATTATCAATTGCATTAGTTCCTTCCATTTCTGAATTAGAAGCAATCGGCAATAAAAAACTAGTACATTACCGAATTCATCAAGCAATTCGAATTTCATTTGCATCTGGTGCTCTAGCCACGATTGTCTTCATATTATTTTCAATACCTATTTTAACATATATGTACGGGACAAGTAACGCAAGTAAATATATTATTCTAATGGCGCCTTTTTTTCTACTATTATATATTCAATCCCCATTACAGTCAGCATTATTTGCACTTGACTTAGCAAAATATGCGATGTGGAATAGTTTAATTGGTTCAGTTGTGAAATTTTCTGTTCTAATTTTACTTGCTTCAAATAAAAACATTGGAATTATGGGAGTTGCCATTGCCATTAGTACTAGTGTTGTTCTGATTACTTTTCTACATCTAGCAACATTACACAAAACGATACAATTTACGATACCAAAAATGGATATTTTTAAAATGATTGTTTTAGTCAGTGCAACTTACGGTTCAGGGTTCTTATTAAAATCTACTTTATTTAATAATAATGTGGGATTAGTATCGCTTATTTTAATTTTAATTATTTTATCTGTAATTTATCTTATCCTTTTATTTGCACTCCGTTTCATCACAGAACAGGAATTAAAGCAAATCCCATTAATTAATAAATTTATAAAAAAATAGTTAGAAACATGTCTATTTTTAAACTCTATGAATAAATATAGTTTTAAAAGGGGGGTTTTTGTGAAGAATTCTTATTTAGTAGCTGTTGTTTACGGATGGATTTCTATTCTAGTTCTAATTCTTATATCAAGCACTTTCCTATCCCTTGTTGTTCGTTTTACTACGGTTTCTGAATTTACTTTATCGTATATTTCGTTAACAATTGGACTAGTAACACTGTTCATTGGTGGGATAATTGCTGGTTTAAAAGGAAAAGAGAATGGTTGGATTGTTGGAATCTTAACTGGTGGAGGTTTTACTCTATTAACTTTCTTAATTCAATATTTAGGATTTAATGAGGTTTTTTCCATCAAACAGTCAATTTATCATCTAACCTATATATTAGCAGCAGTTGTCGGAAGTATAATTGGTGTAAATCTCATGACAAATAAGGCATCATCATAGAAAAAAAGGCGCTGAAGCCGTAGTCTAAGTTCCAGGAAGCCCTACTCTTAGCCAGTGAGCGAGTCAAGAAAGATTTATACTTTTGTATGAAAACAAATCTCTTAATAGAGAGTGACTGCGTAATGCGGATCCCTGCTGGTTTCTTATATGCCAAAAAAGCTTGCAAATTAGCAAGCTTTTCTTTATGTAATTCTATACTCTAATCTTGTTTAACTTCACGGACAGCTGCACGATCAAACGTTAATTTTGTATTGTTACAGCTAATCACAATTGTATTTTCATCTATAGCATCTACAATACCATGCAGCCCACCAATTGTTACAATTGGATCTCCCTTTTGTAAGTTTGATTGCATTTCTCTTACTTGCTTTTGTCTCTTTTGCTGAGGTCTAATAAGTAAAAAGTAAAAAATCACAAACATTAATATAATCGGTGAAAGTGATATTAATGTATCCATTCATCTGCCTCCTCTCTAAAAGTTTTGTGGATTTTCTTTATTGAAGCCGTAATTTTCAAAAAAAGCTTCTCTAAAATCACCAAGTCGATCTTCGCTTATTGCATTTCGGACTTGCTTCATTAATTCTAACAGAAAATAAAGGTTATGATAAGTAGTTAGTCTAAATCCGAATATTTCATTTGTATTTATTAAATGGCGAATATAAGCTCGCGAGTAATTTCGACATGTGTAACAATCACAATTTTCATCAATTGGGGAAAAATCTCTTGCATATTTTGCATTTCGGACGACAAGTCTTCCTTTAGATGTCATACATGTCCCATTTCTTGCAATCCTTGTTGGCAGTACACAATCAAACATATCTACCCCTCGAATCGCCCCTTCAATGAGTGAGTCTGCTGAACCTACACCCATTAAATATCTTGGTTTATCAGAAGGCATTAATGGGGTTGTAGCTTCTAACACATCATACATAATATCTTTTGGTTCTCCGACAGAAAGCCCTCCAATTGCATAGCCCGGAAAGTCTAAAGAAATTAAGTCTTTTGTACTTTGTTTTCGCAAATCTTTAAATTCCCCACCCTGGATAATACCAAAAAGGGCTTGATCTTCCTTGCGCTGATGGGCTTCTAAACAACGTTCAGCCCAACGCGAAGTACGATTTACTGACTTTTCCATATAGTCATAAGTTGCCGGATATGGTGGACATTCATCTAAAACCATCATAATGTCCGGACCAAGATCATTTTGAACTTGCATCGCTTTTTCGGGTGAGAAAAAAAGTTTTTCCCCACTTAAATGATGCCTAAAATGTACCCCTTCTTCCTTAATGTCGCGAATTTTACTGAGGCTAAATACTTGAAAGCCACCTGAATCTGTTAAAATTGGGCGATCCCAATTCATAAAGTTATGTAAACCACCCGCTTCTTTCACAATATCCTCCCCAGGTCTTAGCCATAAATGATAGGTGTTAGATAGGATAATCTGTGCGTTCATTTCCACTAATTCCTCGGGACTCATTGTTTTTACTGTAGCCAATGTACCAACAGGCATAAAAATCGGTGTATCAAAACTTCCGTGGGGTGTATGAACTTTCCCAAGTCTAGCGCCAGTTTGTTTACATGTTTTAATTAATTCGTATTTTATTGCCATACTATTATTCATCCTTTTTAGGTTCAATAAACATTGCATCTCCAAAACTAAAAAAACGATATCGATGTTTGATTGCTTCTTCATAAGCCAGCAATATAGTCTCTCGTCCAGCAAGTGCACTAATTAATAGTAGCAATGTAGACTTAGGTAAGTGAAAATTAGTGATTAATCCATCTATCGCTTTAAACTGGTAAGGTGGATAAATGAAAATATCTGTCCAACCAGAGCTTGCTGCAAATCTGCCATCAAATTTATTTACTATTGTTTCAAGCACTCTCGTCGATGTTGTTCCGACCGCTATTAACCTGCCATTATTTTCCTTTACGCTATTTAAAGTTTTAGCATTTTCTTCTGACAAATGATAATATTCAGCGTGCATCTTATGTTCTTCAATTGTTTCACTTGTCACTGGTCTAAATGTTCCTAAACCGACATGCAATGTTACATAAGCAATGTGTACGCCTCGTTCTTTAATGGAATCTAGAAGTTCATTTGTAAAATGTAATCCTGCAGTAGGCGCGGCTGCTGAGCCATTCTCTTTCGCATAAACAGTTTGATATCGTTGGCTATCCTTTAATTGTGCTTTTATATATGGTGGTAATGGCATTTCTCCTAGTTCTTCTAATACTTCCAGAAAAATACCATTATATTTCAGATTTAGTAAACGTCCACCTTCTTTATCTTCTTCTATACATGTAGCAATTAATTTCCCTTCTCCAAAAACAATTTCTGTCCCAACTTTTACTTTTTTCGCAGGTTTTACTAAAGCTTCCCATATGTCTTTATCTGTTTCATGCAATAATAAAATTTCTATTTTTGCCTTCGTATCACTTTTTACGCCAAATAGTCTTACCGGTATAACTTTTGAATTATTTAATACTAAGCAATCTCCAGGCTTTAAATAGTTAATGATATTGGAAAAGATATCATGTTTTATTTGCTGATTATTACGATCTAAGACAAGTAGTTTAGAGGCAGCTCTATTTTTTAACGGCATTTGCGCAATTAACTCTTCCGGTAATTGATAATCATAGTCTTCCATTTTCATAAAAAACTTCTCCTTATTAATGCGTGTTCAAAAAGGAGGATAAAAAGGACCAAGTCGGCTAAAGTCGCCACGTCCTGTCAGCAACGCCGACACTAGCACGTCCTATGCGTCGAAAGTTCGAGGCGGCGCAGCTCCCGGCAGCGGACTTTCACAGGATGTGATGACTTCCGTGTCGCCCACAGGACGTGGGCGGTTTTAACGGAAGATCCCCTGCCGCATTTAGATACATGAGCGAACGCTTCTAGCACGCAGAAAAAGTGCTTTCCTTTTTCAAGGAGCGGAGAAGCAAGCCAACGAGCTTCCACAGGATGTGGTGACTTCGACGTTCGACACAGGACGTGTCGGTATTTAGTCGAAGTTCCCCTAATGGTGTGTCATTTTTACCGGACTTTTTGAACATCCTCTATTAGGTTAACGAAATCTCCCGATGATATAAAAAATAGCCGTCAATATAATACTTACTACAATAGACGTCATAATTGGAAAATGGAAGGAAAAATTCCCTTTTTTAAAGCTAATATCTCCAGGTAATTTTCCGATAAACGTCCACAAAGCTCCTATGATAATAAAAATTACTCCAATTAATAAAAACATTTTTCCCATATGCATCATGGATCACCTTTTTATTCCAAAATGTGTAAATGCTTTCTCGGTAGCAATACGACCTCTAGGAGTACGCTGGATAAATCCAATTTGTAATAGATACGGCTCATAGACATCTTCTATTGTTTGGGGTTCTTCCCCAATCGTTGCAGCAATTGTATCAAGCCCAACTGGTCCGCCCCCAAAATCCTGCAATATTCCTTTTAATAATTTATGATCAATATGATCAAGACCTACATGGTCGACCTGTAACATTTCTAAGGCTAGTTTGGATGTCTCGACTGATATTTCTGTTTCTCCTCTTACTTGGGATATATCGCGAATACGTTTTAACAATCGATTTGCTATTCTTGGGGTTCCTCTTGAACGACTAGCTATTTCTATTGCCGCTTCCTTTGAAATTGGCATGTTAAATATAGAAGCGGTGCGTTCAATAATGGTGCACAAATCTTTCGTTTCATAAAACTCTAATCTACTCAATACACCAAAACGATCACGCAGTGGCGCTGATAATAAGCCTGCCCTTGTCGTTGCACCTACTAATGTAAAAGGAGGCAAATCAATCCGTACTGATCTAGCACTTGGTCCAGTTCCTATAACGATATCTAAAAAATAATCCTCCATCGCCGGATAAAGTACTTCCTCAACAGATCTTGGTAATCGATGCACTTCGTCAATAAATAATACATCCCCAGGTTCAAGAGAAGAAAGAATCGCAGCTAAATCACCTGATCTTTCTATAGCTGGTCCAGAAGTAGATCTGAATTCGACACCCATTTCGTTTGCGATAATGGCTGCTAATGTTGTTTTTCCAAGTCCCGGTGGACCGTAAAGTAATACGTGATCTAAAGCTTCATTTCGCATTTTAGCCGCTTTAATAAAAATGTCTAAATTTTCTTTTACTTTATTTTGACCAATATATTCGCTTAATATTGTGGGGCGGAGACTTAATTCAACAACGGAATCTTCTTCATTTTGCTCGCCAGTAACGATGCGATCTTCCACTTTTACCTCTCACCCTTCATTAAAAATGACTATTTTCTAAAAAGATTAAGACTGTACATTTGTTTATCCACCGAAAAGATTTTTACACAAAATTCATAAACTGTTGAGTAATGAGTAGTTGAAATCTACCTCAACGGAAAATAGACTTGGTGCTTGCTCACTCCTTACCTAAATTTGTGTTGAAAACCGCTTCGGCAGAATACTACGCTTTCCACGGGCACGGCTTCAGCCTCCTCGCGGAAAGACCACCGCTGCGGGGTCT
>NZ_JBPPZG010000016.1:14303-33586 GCF_051918545.1 Pseudogracilibacillus amylolyticus (SeqCode)
ATTCTGCCTACGCTATTTTGAATTAACAAATTATAGAATTTCCTTTTGTCCAACAAATCTATCCCAGCGGAGGAAATACATGGAGACTCCTGCGGGAGGATAGGCCTAGGTGAGACACAAGTGCGTAGCACGAAGGGGCTCATCAGCCGCCCGCGGAAAGCGGAATGTATTTCCGTAGCGGCATTTTACTTTACAACTAGCAGCGGAAATCAACGGTTTACCAACTGGGTTTACAAATTTTCTTTACTGCACAGTTTCCTTCAACTATAATGCAAAACATAAAATAAGGCTTACAAAAATAGTCTTAAATAATTAATTTTTTACTAATAATGACAATGCATATCTTATAATATCATCTGTCTCTGTAAGGCCAGCTTTTTGTAGTTCAGGAATTATTTGGGTAACTTCTCTATCAGTATAACCTAATGCTTTTAATGCTTCTTTTGCTTCTGACAGGTCAACTGTTTCTGTACCTACCTGCTTAGTCGAGGTAACATCAAGAGAAATCGTACTTGTTAACTTTCCTTTTAAATCCAAAATAATTTGTCTGGCTGTTTTTTTACCGACACCCGGAAATTGTGTTAAATACTTTTCATCTTCAGTTTCAACAGCAGCAACAAAATCGGGAACGTGCACACTACCTAGTATTGCAATAGCACTTTTAGGACCAATTCCAGAAACTGATATTAATTTTGTAAATAGTTCTTTTTCTTCTTTATCTTTAAAACCATACAAACATTGCACATCTTCTCTCACATGAAAATACGTGTGAATGAATAGTTCTTTTTGCAAAAAAGATTGAAAGACAAAAGGATTTGGACAAAAAACTTCATAACCAATTCCCTCTACATCGATAATTATCGACTCTTCTTGAATAAAAGTAACTTGCCCTTTAATATATGCTATCATTGTATTCCCCTTTAGTATCTACTCTTCCATCTTTAAATTATGATGGACATCTTGTACATCTTCACTTTCTTCTAGCATATCCACTAACTGCATTACTTTTTCTTGTTGCTCTTCTTCAAGTTCACTATAATTTTGCGGAATGAGCGTTATCTCCGCCTCTTCAATATCATATCCTTTATTTTCTATATGATTACGCACTTCTTCAAAATTTTCAGGTGCTGTATAGATCTCATAAACTTGCTCATTTACTTCGATATCTTCAGCCCCACCATCAATTGCTTCAAGCGTAAGTTCGTCCTCGTCAATTGTACCTTCTTTATCTACAATCACAATATAACCTTTTCTGTCGAACATGAAAGAAACACAGCCTGTTTCCCCAAGGTTCCCACCATGTTTTGTAAAAGCATGGCGTACTTCTGATGCTGTGCGATTGCGATTGTCTGTTAATACGTGAACGATGACAGCAACACCACCTGGACCATATCCTTCATATGTCATTTCCTCGAAACTTGCTCCGTCAAGAGTACCGGTAGCCTTTTTAATAGCTCGTTCAATATTATCATTCGGCATATTATCCGCTTTTGCTTTTTCAATCGCAGTCCGAAGTGTCGGATTCATATCTGGATCTCCGCCACCTTGTTTTGCTGCTGTATAAATAAATTTTGCATGACGCATGAAGATTTTTCCTCTTTTTGCATCTTGAGCACCTTTTCGACGTTGTATATTATGCCATTTAGAATGACCTGCCATCATTCATTCCCCACTTTCTTTTCTAATCCAAATTCTTATATAGTATAGCAAACTAGTTGATATTCATAAAGAAGTGAGCATGTTCTATTTTTATTTTAACCGTAATTGTGTCGGAATATTTCTTTTATGTTCCGTTTTAACGTGTAGTTGCTCAATAATTTGTTTATCTTTTTCGGGGATTGCCATTCCTTTAATATAAGCATCAATTTTATCATATGTTATTCCCATTTCTTCTTCATCAGTTTGTCCAACCCAAAGATCTGCACTAGGCTTTTTATTTATGACTTCATCTGGTACTCCCAAATATTCCGCCATTTCACGTACTTCTTTTTTAGTAAGATCAACAATCGGCAGTAAATCGACTCCGCCGTCACCATATTTAGTAAAATATCCTGTATACCACTCAGCAGCATTATCCGTTCCTACTACTAAATAATTATGATTTGTTGCAATGGTATATAATGTACTCATTCGCAGTCTTGCTCTTAAGTTTGCATCAGAAATTTGATCCTTTTCTTCATGCCAAGCATTTTGTTTTTTGATATGATATTGGATTTCGTTATATAACACGTCATGTGTTTTTGTTAAATCGATTGTCATATTATCGATTTTACACTTGTCCACAACCTTTTGTGCATCTTCTATGTCTGTCGGATTACTTTTTAATGGCATGATTATGCCAAGTGAATTTTCTGGACATGCATGTTTAATTAAATTTGCAACTACTGCTGAATCTAATCCACCACTAACACCAACGAGGAGGCCTTTCACATTTGCTTTTTCCACTTGCTCTTTTAGCCAATCCGTAATGGCTACAACTTTCGTTTCCATCGTTACCATCCTTTGTTATTTTAGTATATTTTATCATAAAGTTTTCAAGCAAATAAAAATAAGTTGAAAAAGGCGATTCCATTAATAAATCGCCTTATACTTTACATTATACACTTTTTCTATTGTTCTGAAATAAATCTTATCGGCATTAGGATCTTCTTTTAACACATATTACGGGTGTCATAAGCATAAGTACCTCTTACAGGTTGTTGAAACATTGGTGAGCTTGCTCTATACATTGATTGTCTACAACAACAACAGCAACAGCAACAATGATGCATCATTGGTCTCATTGCTGAATGCATTGGTTGAGGACTACTCATCGGTCGATACTGAATCTGCGGTTGAACTTCCATTCGTTCTTGTTTTGTTTCCACTGGTTTATACTGTGGCCGGACCATTTTTTTGTCTTCACTTTTCACTTCTTTTTTCTCCGTATATTTTGGCATAGGAGGAGGATTCATATTCGGTTTAACAGGATAAAGAGGTTGATAATCCCGTGGTACTTCGGCTCGAATCGTTTTTGGCTCGGTTACATCATCACTAATTGATTCACCCATAGGTCTTTCAGCTGTTCGAGCCTTAGGCGTTTTTACATCTTCCTTTTCAACTCGCTCTTCTTTTGCACGTTCCACCCTCTCTTCCTTTACAGCTCTTTTTTTCGCTTTATCCATTCCAGTTCCCGTTCCACCAACGTTTGATTCTCTTTGTCTTATCTGTTTTGATTCTGTTGGAATTTTTATTTTCATACCTGGCATGATCATATCTGGACTCGATAATTGCGGATTCATACTAATAATATCATCAAGACTCACTCCGTACTTCTCAGCAATATCAAATAAAATATCACCTTTTTGAACAATGTGGATTCTCAATTTTTAAACTCCTTTCAGACTTTCTTTAGCTGGGCATATATCTCTTTAACAACATATGCAAAGGAGTTGTCCATGTTGAACAATACGAAAAAAACGCCTTCTTCTATTTTGAAGACGTTTTTTAATATATTTATTTAGAACCAAATTGATAGACTGGATATGTTCCAAGTACGTTCACGTTACAACCCAAAGCTTCCAACTCACCTTGAACTCCCGGAAATAATGCATCGTCATAAGGTTCATCCACATCAATGATAAAAAAGTAATTCCCCAAACCTGTTTTCATTGGTCGGGACTCTATTTTGGACAAGTTCATTTTACGCCAAGCAAATGCAGACAATACTTGATGTAGTACTCCAGCACGATCTTCAGGAAGTGTGATAAGTAAGCTAGTTCTTTCCAATGCTTTTGGACGATTAATTTTTACATGCTTTTTATCTTTTGCAAGCACGATAAAACGAGTATGATTATTTGGATAATCATGAATATTTTCTTCAAAAATAGTTAAATTATATTCTTTTGCTGCGAGCGTATTTCCTATCGCTGCAATCGGATTTCCATTCGCACTTACCATTTCAGCTGCACTACCCGTTGAATTTGTATAATATATCGTTGCATTTGGTAAATTCTTATGTAAATATTGTTGGCATTGTGCAATGGCATGCCGATGTGAATGAACTTCTTTAATATCAGATAAAGTACCATTAAAATGTGAATGAACTAACAAGTTTTGTTGTATTGGTACAACGATTTCTGCAATAATTGGTAATCTTACCTGATGTACAAGATAGTCTATAGATAAATGTACTGTACCTTCAATTGCATTTTCAATTGGTACGACACCAATTTTCACTTTTCCGTCATTTACTGCATCAATACATTCAGGTATAGTTTTAAATGCTATTTTTTCATCTCCATT
Organism: Pseudogracilibacillus amylolyticus (SeqCode); assembly: GCF_051918545.1. Classification (NCBI taxonomy): domain Bacteria; kingdom Bacillati; phylum Bacillota; class Bacilli; order Caryophanales; family Bacillaceae; genus Pseudogracilibacillus; species Pseudogracilibacillus amylolyticus (SeqCode). The sequence goes on from NZ_JBPPZG010000016.1 coordinate 18,588, forward strand.
AAAAGCCGCATCAACCGCTAATTTTGTGAAAGTACCTCTTGGTCCAAGGTAACCTATTTTGTCTGACAATCAACTTCCTCCTTATTCCCCACAACAGCTTTGCTCGTGTATTATTTCACATATAAAAAGTCAACATATTATATTACTTTAACAAACTAAAGGATCCGTGGCTAATCATTTGCCTTATTCAATAAATTCAAATTCAAAATCTAATAACCTTACCGTATCCCCATCTTTTGCCCCACGTTTCCGAAGCGCTTCATCAACTCCCATTTGTCTTAACTGTCTTGCAAATCGTTGTGTACCTTCATCAGAACTAAAATTAGTCATCTTAAATATTCGTTCAATTTTACTTCCTGATAAAACATATGCTCCATCATCATCACGAGAAATAGTGAATGATTCCTCTTGTACTTCAGGTTTAATAATGATTTGTTCGTCAATCGGATCCATAGACTTAGGAATTTGATCCAACATATCGGCAATACCATACAATAATTGCTTTAAACCGTCTTTTGTTAGTGCAGAAATTGGATACACTAAAATTTCTTGATCCATTTTATTTTTAAACTCTTCTAGATTTTCTTCAGAGCCTGGCATGTCCATTTTATTCGCAACAACAATTTGTTTTTTTTCATTTAGTTTTTTATCATATTGGGATAATTCTTTATTAATTTTTACGTAATCAGCAAAAGGGTCTCTCCCTTCAGTACTTGCCATATCGATGACATGTACAATTAACCTAGTTCTTTCAATATGACGTAAAAACTGGTGTCCTAAGCCAACTCCTTCATGTGCACCTTCAATTAAACCAGGCAAATCAGCCATCACAAAACTGCGTCCATCCTCCGTATCAACGACCCCTAAGTTTGGCGAAAGTGTTGTAAAATGATAATCGGCAATTTTAGGTCTAGCAGCACTAACTACGGATAGTAATGTAGATTTTCCGACACTTGGGAATCCTACTAGTCCTACATCAGCTATTACTTTAAGCTCTACTCGAATATTCTTCTCTTCACCTGGTTCGCCATTTTCCGCCATATTTGGCGCAGGATTTCTAGAAGTTGCAAACCGTAAATTCCCTCTTCCTCCGACACCACCTTTAGCAATAATCGCTTGCTGGCCATGTATAGTTAAATCTGCAAGCATTCTACCCGTATCTTCATCATAAACGGTCGTGCCAGGTGGTACAGGCACAATTAATGGTTCCGCATTTTTACCGTGTTTACTTTTGCTCATACCGTTTTCACCACGGTCTGCTTTAAAATGTCTATTGTATCTAAAATCTATTAACGTATTTAACCCCTCATCGACCTGAAAAATAACATCCCCGCCGTTCCCGCCATCTCCACCAGCAGGACCCCCTTTGGGAACGTATTTTTCACGTCTAAATGCGGCAATTCCATTTCCTCCATCGCCCGCTTTAACATAAACATTAACCTGATCGATAAACAATTATGTCACCTCTTTTTCTATAATATTTATTCTTCATCAAATAAACAATTGTGTGCCTTTTTTTCTGCAATATTTAGTCTTTATCAAATAAACAATTCCGATACATTGTTAACTTGTGTCATTATTTGTTCCAAAGATATTTTGAATCTCCACATTGTTTATTCTACCAAAAGGACTTATATTTTTGTCAAAAACCCATAAACTCGGGGAGTATACCTGCTTAATTTGTGACCGTTCGGTTGGAATTCGCAATCTATCGGGCACATAAAGTTCCTCTTTGTGACCGTTCGGCAGGAATTCGCGATCTAATGGGCACATAAACTATTACTTAAAGTAAAAAACCCCAACCATAAAATGATTGGAGTTTACGATTTACGCCTCAATAGCTTCTGGATAAACACTTACTTTTTTACGATCACGTCCGTAAGCTTCAAATTTAACAACACCGTCAACTTTGGCATAAAGAGTGTCATCTTTTCCTCGACCTACGTTATCACCAGGATAAATTTTTGTTCCGCGTTGGCGATAAAGAATTGAGCCACCAGTTACAAATTGACCGTCCGCACGTTTAGCACCTAGACGTTTCGCATGAGAATCACGACCGTTTCGTGTACTACCAGCACCTTTTTTCTGTGCAAAAAACTGTAAATCTAATCTTAGCATGTTGAAGGCACCTCCTTCTAGTCTTTAATCTGGATAAATTTTCTATAGTCACGTTCGATTGTTTGTAATGAAACAAGCATCGCTTCAAAAATAAGTTGGGTTTCTTTGGCTTGTTCATCAGTTAATGATGACGGAATTTCAATATTAAGATATCCGCCGTCCCCGGCTTGCTCAATAATTAAATCCACCTTACATAGTTCGATTACTGCATTCACTGCGCCAAATGAAACTGCTGAAACACCAGCACATACCAAGTCGTAGCCATACGGTCCACTATTAGCATGACCACTTATTCGAAAGGCATGTATCACTTTATCCTTACGAAAAACTTCCACTTTAATCATTACAATAATCCTTAAAAGTTAATTTTTTCAACGATAAGTTTTGTAAAAGGCTGACGATGACCTTGTTTACGGCTATAGTTTTTCTTTGGCTTATATTTGAAAACAGTGATTTTCTTTTGACGTCCTTGTTTTTCAACTTTAGCTTGTACAGATGCGCCTTCTACAAAAGGAGCACCAACTTTAACATCCTCGCCGCCAATGAATAAAACTTTGTCAAAAGTTACTGTTTCTTCAGCCTCAGCATCTACTTTTTCAATGTAAATTTCTTGGCCTTCTGTTACTTTTATTTGCTTACCACCAGTTTCGATAATAGCGTACATTCCACTTGCACCTCCAAATACTATAGACTCGCCATACAGGTACTCAAATATGAGTTTATCAACCTGATCTGTGCGGTTGTAGCGTGGTGCTACAATTGATTAACATTGAAATAATAGCATATAAAGACATTCCTTGTCAACTTTTTATTTTTTTCATGAAATACTACTGATTACGAAGAATGTTCCCAACTGTTTCCGTCAGTTTTTTTTCTTTAAAATATAAATACAAGCTGTAATTCTCGTTAATAGATTTTTTACTCCCTTTTAACTGAATTTTATGGGTTTTATTACGTTTGAATAAAGAAAAGGCATCTATCAACCGAAATTGTTCTGGTACATGAATTACTTCCATTTCCATTTCATTAGACGGGTGATTTAAACGGTTGAATAGAAAGCGAATAAATATATAATATTTATTTACCCATTCTTTCCTATTTTCGAAAAGTAAAAATGCGATTAATAAAAATGCGCTTAGAGTAAATGGTAAAATAACTATTTGTAAAAAAATAATTAAACAGCAAACGACTATGGAAAAAACAACTGTAAAATGGTGTGCTTTTCGAAAAGGAAGGTAATTAGATAATATGTAAAACATAAGTTTTCCACCGTCTAACGGATAGATTGGTAATAAATTAAACAAAAAAATAATGATATTAAAATAGTGCGCCAAACTAATAATTGAAGGCGGTAAAATGTTTAAGATATCCAAACATATAATAAGCAAAAAAATAATAATATGTTGGAGTGGCCCGGCAACAGTCACTATAATATCTTCCTTAATTTTCCTATTATTGGATTCATCCGTTTTCATTACCCCACCAAACACCCATAAAACAATGGAATAGATTCGCCATTTATAATAAGACGCGGCAGCATAATGACCCAATTCGTGAATGAATACGATTGATAGCATAATAAATAATTGTACGAATGTACCTGTTATCAGTGAAACGATAATGAAAATAATTAATATCGGATGTATGTGGATAAGTCTGAAGAATTTAAGGAATGTCATCAACTTTAATCACCTGAGACGGGTCAATGAATTCTTTATCCTTCTCGATTGAAAAATATACCATTTCATTATCTTTAGTTGGCTGAAATGTTCCGATTGTTTGGTTCGCATTTACCGTTTGATATATATGTACATCAATAGAACTAAGATAACCGTAAGTTGTCTTACTACCATCAGCATGTTGAACAATTACAGTTTTCTGTGTGTTTCGATCATTACCTGCAAAAATGACAACACCCCTACTTATTGTAGATACTGCTGTTTTTTCTTCTGGAGAAATCATTATTCCCGTTCCATTTGCGGAAAATGTTTCTACAACATGCCCAAGTACCGGCAGTGCCATCGCCTCCTCTTCTTGGGCAACTTCAACTGTCCCTTGTGGTGTAAAGGATAAAGGGGAACCAAATTTAGATACATACCATTCATTCACCTTAGCAAATGGAAATTCTTCATGGAGCACTTCATATGTCCAATCTTTCGCCGGCTTTAATACGGGCAGATTTGTTTGCATTAAAAATGCGACAAAGAAGAATAACGCTACAGATCCTAGAGCTTTTAACAAATGAAAAGAAAATATTTTCCGCTCAGTCTTTTCAATACTTGAGCTAATATCATAAGCTGGTACATCAAAAAAGCCATGTTTTTCTTCATCTGTTGCAGAAAAAGGTAATGTTTTTCGATTATTTAACTTAGTTCTATCTCGTTCTCTTTTTCGTTGTTTAATTGATTGCCGAACTTTTTGAACTCCTCTATCCATATTTTTCAATCCTTTACAAAGTCATTTACTTCAAAGATATGAATTAAAAGGACAAGTTATGCTTAGAAAACAGTGATAGATAGAATCAAATAATATACATGTTATAAGTTAACGGATGCTGCCACCATAGAACATTAGAAAACTATAGCTTATCGTTAAAGAAAACATACCCTTATCACTAGGGGTATGCCTACGGTTAGGCAGAGAGCCTGTTCTTAGTCGGCCTTCCTTAGAGCAGTAACTGGCGGTGACTAGGTGATGGTGCACTTATGCTAAGTAAGTGCAAGCCTTGGCGAGAGTATGAGTTGCACTTACGAGTGATTGACGTGCTAGTGACTTACGCCTGATACAAATCTTTACGGTGGGACGAGCGAAAGAGCAAATGCCCTTCGATGGGACGAGTAAGCGCAGTCCCAGTTCCAGGACGCCCGAGCTTTTAGCCAGTGAGCGAGTCAAGAAAGTTTTATGCTTTCCCATCTGCAAATAAAAAACCGTTGAATTGGTTTCCTTAAAAGGTTGTACCATTTCCAACGATTCCCTTAATTTCACAGTATATTAAATTATGAACGGATTCCAAAAAACTTTTTCATACGTTGAAACATTCCTGTACTATCGTCTAGGGATTGTAACGGAACAGTTTCACCTAATATTCTTCTTGCAATATTTCTATAAGCAATAGACGCCTTATTATTCGGATGAAGCGCTACTGGTTCCCCGTTGTTTGAGGCCTTAATTACATCATCACTATCTATTACTATACCTAATAAATCAATGGAAAGAATTTGAACAATATCATCAATATGTAGCATATCGCCATCTTTCATCATATGATTACGAATTCGATTTACAATAAGACGAGGTCGCTCCATTTCTACTTGTTCAATTAAACCAATAATTCGGTCAGCATCCCTCACGCTCGATTTTTCAGGTGTTGTGACGACAATTGCCTCGTCTGCACCAGCTATTGCGTTCTGAAAACCTTGTTCAATACCAGCCGGACAATCAATTAATATATAATCATAGTCATGTTTCAATTCGGAAATGATTTCTATCATTCCTTCGCGCGTGACCGCTGATTTGTCACTTGTTTGTGCCGCCGGAAGTAAAGATAAACTAGGGAATCTCTTATCTGAAATGAGTGCTTGAGAAAGTTTACAACGACCTTCAACAACATCAACAATATCATAGATGATTCTATTTTCAAGACCCATAATGACATCTAAATTACGTAAACCTATATCTGTATCTATCAGACACACTTTTTTATCCATTAAAGCGAGTGCTGTTCCAAGATTTGCAGTTGTAGTCGTTTTTCCTACACCACCTTTTCCAGATGTAACAACGATTGCCTCACCCATTATGAATTCTCCTCTCTAATCCACGTAATTCTTTACGTACATATGGTAAAACTTGAAGTCTATCAATTACAATTTTTTCATTCTCTTTATCCAAATAGCCACATTCCATGTATACTCCTTCTGATTCATAATCAGGAGCACGACTTATGTACTTAGAAATTCGAAGTTGTGTTGGATTCATGAACGATGCGGCGATCACAGTGTTTTCATCCCCATTAATTCCAGCATGCGCAACTCCGTGCAAATTCCCCATTATAAAAATATTACCTGTCGCTCTTACTAGTCCACCAGGGTTCACGTCACCAATTAATAAGAGATCTCCCTCAACTTCTAAGACTTGTCCAGAACGAATAATTCTACTTATTGTTTTAATTTCACTTTGCGCAAGCCAAGCCTCAGCCTGTTCTTTATCAATGACTTCTGACTCATAGCGTTCTACATAAAAGCGATTGTTTTTTTCAACTAACTCTTCCAATTGATTTTTTTGCTCATTGGAAAGATAACGATGACCTAGTTTAATAATAACAGATAAACTTTGTTCTTCGTATTTGTCCTGTTCAGATGTTGTGACTAATTTTTCTTCTAGTTCTTCTACAATATCTTGAAAGGAACAATCATCTTCAATATAAAAAATCAAACCTTCTTTCGTTCCTTTTATTGTAATTAATTGTAGCTCTTTTTGCTTCAATTTAGCTCACCTCATTAAGAGATTAACGACATTCACAACTTAAATATTAGAAAATTTGGCTTATCGCCAAGCCTTAGCAAAAGCCTTAGTTGCACTTACGACGCACAGGACGCCCGAGCTTTTAGCCAGTGAGCAGTAGGAAAGTTTTATACTTTCTTATCTGCTAAGAAAGAAGCAATCCTTTCTTTTTAATAAACTTGAAAAATGAAGATAGCGAACTAGGGATTTCTACTTTCCTAGTTGCTCATTACTCCATCTTTCTAAATGTTTCACAGACAATAAATAAGCTGGAATTAAAAATAATATATTCGCCAACACAGTTGGTAATAATCGGTGCAATAAGAATGGTATAAATGTAATATCAATTAAATTAACGATTGAATAGATGAAGAACAATAAAAATTCAGCGACGATTAAACAAATTGCAGCGATCACAACAGTCATTGATAACCCTGTTTGTAGAAATCTTTTCAAAAGATGTACAATATATATAGAAAAAGGATATACAAACATATATGCTCCTAAAATACCAGTATATACGACATCCACAAGTAATCCGAAGAAAACGCCATATACAATTGAAAAATAAGTATCGCTCTTATCATAAAATAGATTTATTAAAACAAGAAATATCAATACCCAATGCGGTACGATCAACGTGTCACTTGAAGTTAAACTAGATGGAAGTAAGTCAATAGCAACTCCTTCACTAACTAACAAAATAAATAATATGAGCGGAAATACTAGTCGCTTCATCACTGTTCTTCCTCTTTTTCAGATGACTCATCATCAACGGTCAATGATCTATCTACGACAATCACGTGATTAATTTCATACATATTAGCTGTTGGCGTTACATAAGCTGTTTTCGTTAATCCATATTGATCGGGAGTCACTTCTTTTATCGTACCGATTGGTAAACCTGAAGGGAATAGGCCTCCCATATTTGAAGAAACAACTAACTCATCTTCTTTTAAATTTTCATCCGAATCTTCAATAATTCGAAAAATAAGTGCTTCTTTTTCTTTATCATATCCCTCAATTAACCCAAAAATATTGTCACTATTTTCTCTAGAAACAGTTGCAGAAATACGATTTAATTGATCGAAACCAGTTATCAACTGTACTACCGCTGTGGAAGTGGATATCGATGTTACCTTTCCGATCATTCCGTCCACCGTCATGACGGCCATATTTTTTTTAATTCCATCATTCGAACCACGGTTAATCGTTAATTGTTCTAACCAACGTTCAGGAGAGCGAGATATAACATTTGCGATAATCGGTTCAAAATCTCGAGGTGACTCCTCAATTTCAAGTGCTTGACGTAATTCCTCATTTTCTTTTTCGATTTCTTGTACTTCATAAACTAATGTTTTATATTCAGCTAGTTTCTCTCGTAATATTCTATTTTCATTGTACGTATTTTTAATTTCTTTTAGATTTGAAAAGGAATTTACTACAATCGTAACCGGCTGGTGGATGATGTTTTGCGCCAGTCCTACCGTATCCATTATAAATTTTTCCGGCATTGACAATTGGTCTCTGTTTGATAAAGAATAACCAACAAGAACAACGAGACAAATGATTCCAATTAATAAAACAAATAAAGACTTTCTACGAAAAAAAGACATGTGAACACCTACTTATTCAATTGTTGGGCGTGTGGCAACATTTGGGTGATCGCGAAAATGTTGAATATAATCCAATGACTTTCCTGTTCCAATAGCTACACTTTCCAAAGGAGTTTCTGTAATAAATACTGGAATATCCGTCTCTTCACTGATTACTTTATCAATACCCGCCAGAAGAGCGCCTCCCCCAGTAAGTACAATACCGCGATTCATTACGTCAGCTGACAATTCTGGTGGGGTCTTTTCAAGCGTACTTTTCACTGCATGAACTATTTTTTCAATATTTTCGCTCAAAGCTACCGTAATCTCTTTTCCAGAAATAGAAATCGTTTCTGGTAAACCTGTCAATAAATTTCTACCACGAATTTCCATTGCTTCTTCTTCTTCTGGTTCAATCGCTGAACCGATGTCCATTTTAATTGCTTCTGCTGTTCTTTCACCGATCATTAAGTTATACGTTTGCCGTATATAATTCGTAATCGCTTCATCCATATTATTACCAGCAACCCTAATAGACTTGCTAGTGACTATACCACCAAGCGAAATAACAGCAACCTCTGTTGTTCCGCCGCCTATATCAACGATCATACTTCCTGTTGGTTCCCATACCGGTAAATCTGCTCCTATAGCCGCTGCAAAAGGTTCTGCAATCGGAAAAGCTTCCTTAGCACCTGCTAATTTAGTCGCATCAATCACAGCTCTTTCTTCCACTTTGGTAATTCCGGATGGTACACATACAACTATATTTGGCTTTGCACCGAATCCTGATCGTTTATGTCTTGCTTTTTGGATATAATACCTCATCATTGTTGCAGTTGTATCATAGTCTGCAATGACTCCATCTTTCATAGGACGAACGACAGTAATATTTCCAGGTGTCCTTCCAATCATATTCCTTGCATCATTACCTACTGCTGTTATATCTCCTGTTTCATTATTAATTGCTACAACGGAAGGTTCGCTTACCACGACACCTTTGCCTTTTAAGAAAACTAATGTGTTCGCTGTACCTAAATCAATTCCTAAATCTTGTGAAAGTCGAAACATTGCCAAAAAAATCTTCCTTTCTTTTTTCCATGTACTTCAGTGTATATATCTTTACTTTAAAAACAGTATTTATGTGAAAAATACAGTTTATCTTTAGTAAATTTATAAAGCGCCACCTCCATAGCATAAATGGAAATGCGCGCTTTTCCTTTTATCACTCTTATTTATTATACTTAAAAAAACGACAAAATGATAGGATTTCTACTGATTCTAAAAATTTAATAGCCCTGTAAAATTCATGTAACATTCTGCTTCCGACTTATTTCACAAGCGAATCGAATATCAAGAGTACAAATACCTATAAATAGCCTTTTTCCTTTAAAGAAGTAAAGGAATTATTTCCAATTACTAAGTGATCAAGTAATTCAATACCCATTATTTTCCCAGCCTCTACTAAACGACGTGTTACGTGGATATCTTCCTGAGAAGGGGATGCATCACCAGATGGGTGGTTATGAGCGCAAATAATTGAAGCAGCTGAGCGTTTTACCGCTTCTCGAAAAATTTCTCGTGGATGAACAATCGATGCATTGAGAGAACCGATGAAAATGGTTTGCCGGTGCATAATTTGATTCTTTGTATTTAAAAATAAAACAACTAGATGCTCCTGATTCAAATTTCGCATTTCTTCCATCACATAATCAGCACCATCCTCAGGAGACCTAATAAAATAACTTTCTTCCGGTTTATATTGTTGAATCCTTCTACCTAGCTCTAGAGCAGCTAAGATCACAATTCCTTTAGCATTGCCAATTCCTTTAATTGCTGTTAATTCTTCAATCGTTGCTTCACTTAGAAGTTTTAGACCTTCAAAATGCATGAGAACACGGTTAGATAAGTCCATTACCGATTCCTTTCTCGTTCCGCTTCCTAATAAAATAGCTAGAATTTCTTGATTAGAGAGATGACTCTCACCATATTTAATCAGCCTTTCACGAGGCCTTTCCTCTTTAGGAACGTCTCTCATTTTTAAAGTAATACTACTCAATAATTTTTCCTCCTTATCTTCTTTCCTCAATAATAAGACGTTCCTACAAAAGAAGCTAATCAGTAAAATTGTATTTTAACGCTTAATGATATAGGTAAAACAGCATTTTCCCCTATATTAAAATTGATTTTTCAAGACGTGTAACAGAAGGAAAAAACAATTTTACTAAACATTTATTTTTCTGAAAGACTTTCATATTGTTGAATTGTTTTTAAAAGAAAATCCCTTTCTTTTCGGTCATTTGGTTGTTGATCAAGTTGTTCTTTATAACCTTGTATCTCCTCTATAAAATTCAATGTTTTCGAGGACAGTCCATTCGTGTTATTTAGTAATTGCTCCCATTTCTCAATAGAAAGCCCATTATTATTTTCAAGAGACTCTAACGATGATTTCCAAAGTTCTAAAAATGTTGCTAACCAATCTTTATCGGCTTCGTTTACATTTATTTGTCCACCTTCTATTTCCCATTCTTTCACATATACATCCAGGTTTTCTTTAGCCATTTCATCTGCTGAAAGTTTCGCGGTCTCTTCTGAGGCATATATTCCCGCTAGTAAATAATAATCTGATCCCCGTTCCCAACTAACCGCCGAAAAGTCAAGTGCATGGAAAGATTGTGCCGATTTGTCTGCATTTTCTTTCTCACTAAACACACCACCTTGAACGACATAAGTATTCATTGAATCAAATGTCGCCATACTGGTATTTCCATCATTATTTTCTTCCGTTGTTTCTTGTGCAGAAGAATGTAAAATACTCTTATTTTCTGGATCTTCCTGTTTAACCATTTTTAATGTAATAAAACCTAACATAATTCCGATTATTAATGACGAGCCAATTGCAAAAAATATTTTTTTCATTTGTGGGGTAATTGTTAAACTTCGTGAAACGGTATGCGTTGACCCTTTTATTTTATTAACTTTTTTCACTTTTGGTTGATTGGAAAAACGGTTTGGAAACTTTCTATTTTTATGCATACTCACTCACCTTTTTATAGTTTACTAAAATAGTAGGAAGCCTGGCATTCGCCAAATGTAATGGCGAGTTCCTTCATTGCACCAAAGATAGTTTTAATTTTCCTATCTACTAAAAAAAGTCTATCATAGTTACTATAAAAAGTTCGTATTCTTTTGTCGGATTCAACATTACAAAAACTAACATAATATCAGTTTTTTTTATTCATAATCCAGTTCCGTACCAAAGTAATGAAATGGAGTGATCCAGTTATGAAATAAACGATTTGTTCATTCTCCTCAAGCAAAATTTCTTCCAAATAATTTTCCCAGCTTGAAATAATTTTTGTCGTCTTATCAATATCCAAAGCATTTATTTCCTTAATAGATGCTGCACGTTCATGATTAAAAGTTGTCAGATTAAGTTGTGCAAATGGTCCAGAAATGATTTTTAACATTTCATTTAATTGCTTGTCCTTAAAGCCAGCAAACAATAAATGTTTTTCACTGTTTGGGAATTCTTCCAATACTGTTTGAATAAATTTATTTGCCCCAGCAACGTTATGGGCACTATCTAAAATAATTGTTGGACGATGCCAAACCTGTTCAAATCGTCCTGGTAAAGTGGTGCTAACAAGACGATTAGCGACTTCGTTCCAACCAATTGCAAAACCTTTTTGTTGGAGTAATTCAAGTGCCATTATTACAAGAGTAGCATTGTGAACTTGATGCTCTCCTTTTAAACTTAATTCAAATTCGAATTTCCGATCGAAATACTGCCATGAATTTAGTTTCCCGTTTGTAACAAACGTAAAATCTGTAAATAGTTGATAGACTTTAGCATGTTTCTTTTTCGCTTCACGTCGAATAATATTTTCGGCAATTTTACCCACTGCCCCAATAATGACAGGACAATTTTGTTTAATGATCCCAGCTTTATGTGTAGAAATTTCTTCAAGTGATTCCCCCAAAAATTGCATATGATCTTTTTCAACATTGGTAATAATAGAAATGATAGGGAGCACACAATTTGTAGTATCAAATCTCCCCCCCATTCCTGTCTCCACTAACACAAAATCGGTGCGATCTTTAAAATATAAAAATGCCATGACAGTAATGATCTCAAATTCAGTTGGATGCATCTTGTTATTATCTAACTCGAGAATTATTGGCATCATTTCGTTGAGTAAATTAACGACATCTTGTCTATTTATCTCAAGATTATTTATTAAAACATGACCACAAATCCCTGTAAAACTTGGTGAAGTGAAAATACCCACTTGATATCCACAGGCAATTAATGCATCATTCATCAATTGAATGGTTGATCCTTTCCCATTTGTACCTGCAACATGGATGATACGTAATCCTTTTTCAGGATGATTTAATTTTTCAAGTAAATAATTCACTCGTTCAAGCCCCGGCTTAATGCCTAAATTCTTTCTCTTGTTTAGAAATGACTCTACTTCAATAAATAAATGAAACATATTTTCACACCACTTTTTCTTGTAAAATAACGTTTTTTAACTAAAATTGATTATATCAATACATTAAATATGCAACAATTTTTTGTAACTTGGCATTCGCCGATTGACAAGATTTTACGACGGACAAAGTTTTTGTTACATTTATGTGCACTTATTAACACTTATAGGTGAATTGCCTTAGTTGCCACTTATACGAGTCAAGAAAGTATACTTACTTCCTTGTCTGCCGAGAAAGGATAAACATCATTGAAACTAACATGTTGGATTATTTATAATGGATTTTTGCCTGGAGACAAATTCCGCGATTTTGCACAAATGCTCCAAGAAGCCGCAATTTCACGCGGACACGAAGCAATTTTATATACAAACAATGAATTACCAAGTTTATTGGATAAAAATTTAAAAATTTTAGACCAAGATATATTGCCCGACTATTGTTTATTTACGGATAAAGACATTTACTTAGCAAAGCAATTAGAGTACCTTGGTATCCCTGTGTTCAATTCATCTGAAACAATTGCAGTTTCAGACGATAAAATTCGGACATATCAATTACTTGCTAATGCGAAATTGCCAATTCCACGGACGATTATTGCACCAAAAACGTTCGGGCTTGAGGTGTTTTTTGAGGATGCTTTTTTCAAACGGATTTTAGATACTTTATCTTTCCCACTAATTATAAAAGAAACATTTGGATCGTTTGGAGAACAGGTCTATCTTGTTAATGATAAAGAAGAGATGCGAAAAAAAGTAAACGAAATATCTGATCGCCCTTTTATGTTTCAGGAGTTTGTCAAAACGAGTTATGGAAAAGACATACGCCTTCAAGTTGTTGGAAACGAAGTGATTGCGGCGATGAAACGGACTTCCCATAATGATTTTAAGGCAAATATTACCTCAGGTGGAAAAATGGAAGCCTATGTACCTAATGACACTGAAAAGGAAATTGCTATTAAAGCTGCACAAGCAATTGGTGCAGACTTTGCGGGCATTGATCTTTTATTTGGAGAAAATAACAACCCGATCATTTGCGAAGTAAATTCTAATGCTCATATTAGAAACTTACTTGATTGCACAGGAATAAATGCAGCTCATGCTATAATTTCCTATATTGAAAAGGAAGTGACATCATGAAAGGTTGGCTTATTTATGATAAGCAATCCGCTAATGAAAATATGTCATATATTGAATGGTTTATTGACGAAGCGAAGCAACAATCGATTCAGTTAGAGCTTGTTTACAGGGAGTCGCTAACTACTGGTATTGTAGATGGTAAACATCAATTGTTCATCGATCAAAATACTGTTACTTTACCCGACTTTGCTGTCATTCGGACAATCGAACCTGTTTTACAAGTCTTTTTGGAAGCTTGTCATATTCATACCTTTAATTCCGGTATGGTTTCTACAATCTGCAATCATAAAATGCTTACACATATGGAAGTAAATAAATTACACATTCCGATGGTACCGACATATTTTACGTGCAAAAAAACGTTACCTGAAAATCCGCCAATCACGTATCCACTTGTTATAAAAGAAGCTAGTGGGCGAAGTGGAAAACAAGTTCATTTAATAAAAAATCACGAAGAATGGAAAATGGCTTTTTCTACTTTATCAACAAATGACATCATTATTCAATCTGCAAATGTTGAACTTGGAAAAGATGTGCGTGTCTTTGTTATTGGAAAAGAAATCATTGGCGCCGTATTACGTGTGAACAAAAATGATTTCAGGGCAAATTTTAAACTTGGCGGAGATGCCGAACCTTTTACGCTTTCTGCTGCTGACCGAAAAATGATTCAAAAAATAATTGATCATTTCGATTTTAGCTTAGTCGGTATTGATTTTTTAATTGGTAAAGACGGTGAATTATTGTTTAATGAGATTGAAGATGTAGTAGGTTCGAGAATTTTAAGTGAAGTGAGCAATGTGAATTTACTTGAAAAATATGTGACGTATATTAAAAGTACATTATTAGAGGCAGAGTTATAAGGGATTTTTGCCCCTGTTCCGTAAGCGATAAGGGGCAAAATAATTTCATTTATCATTTAAATGGGAGTCGCGGATCTTCGTCTTGATAGATAGATAGGTCCATCCGCCGTTTTCCATTTTTGAACATTTGTCATCACCGCAATAAAATAAGTAGGTCTCTTTATCAGTACGAACACTTACGTGAACCTCCCCCACTAATTGCTGACGCAATTTGAAGGGGCTTCTAATGACTTAAATACAGCAGACATCAAGCAGTTTACGCACCATTGGTACGTATCGCCTGTTGTAAGCTAATT
>NZ_JBPPZG010000017.1:0-32897 GCF_051918545.1 Pseudogracilibacillus amylolyticus (SeqCode)
GGATGGAGATTGGTACTAATCATTTCCGTACAGGGGACTACAATACAGTAGAATGGTTGGAAATTAAGTTTGAAAATGCAAAAATTAAAGAGGAACTGGTGAACATTCTTAGAGAAATACACGTACCTGGTGAGTTATTGGAAAACAGGATTAGGATTTACGGTTATGTAAAGCCGGGAACATTTATTGATTATATATAATCATGTTTTCTTCCCCTCTTTATCTGAAAAAAAAGCCGCCCCTATTTTTTATTTGGGGGCGGCAGACATTTTTTGAGGAAGGAGAATAAAAAATCACTCCCTAATGAAAACAATGATGAATTGATTGTTGTGGCAAGTGAGAAATTGAAAACACTTGGTGACGTTAAAACGATAAAATTTTTAAGAGAAGAAAAAGGTATGTCAATGGTGAATGCTAAGCAGTTGGTTAGGGAAGTGATGATATGAGGCTTTTCCATTCGGAGAAGGTCTTTCTTAATTATTAAAACTACCTAAAATCATAAAATCCACAACAATTCCACTCATTGGATTTTCCGAACCCAATACACTTATACCTAGAACTGATACACCACTAATATTTGTAACATTGGCAGAAACATATTTTCCAGTAATGTTCTTCTCGCGCATTTGCACTCTTGGTCTCAAGTTTATCGTAGAATTTGTTGAATATACACTTGACACTGAATAATCAATCGTATCTAATAATGGATTTCCATCTGCTAATCCATTATCTGTGAAATAGAGTGTAGCAATGCCATTTGCATTTGACGTAGCCTGCCCATAAACAATTCGCTTTGCTTTTTGTGGGTTTTGCTCTCCTGCCTTAAATATTTGAAGAGCTGTCGGACCCAATGTAAAGAATTCAATACTCATAACTGTTCCCCCAGCTGTCATTCTTTAAAAAAATTAAAAGTATGATGGTATCATGCTACTCACAAACTTCAAAAAAAGTACGGTAATTTAATCAGACTTTTCTTATATGAGGTATTTACGGTGAAGTGATTAATATTTTTTGTGCCCTAGTGGTTACCCGGTAGGGCACAACGGTAGTATTTTTAATCTAGGTGTTAAATGTCCCTGAGGTAGTTGCAGCGAAATTAACAACGTGTAAGATAACAGTTTGGTTTGCCGGAATCGAGCCCCCGCCAGGAGGAACAGCAATGTCCAATGAACCAGTCCCTGTAGCGCCTGGTGTATAAGTTGATATGCCTTGCATTTGCTCAACACCGTTAATTTCCACAGTGAAATAACTGTTATCCTCTGCAAGTTCTGGAAGTGTCGTTACCTCTAAACCATCATCCCCTAGGAAACTTGCAGCATCAATGGATAATGTACTTCCTGCTGGGGTATCCGCTTCCGTGATGTAAAAGAATTTCGCGGAATCAGGATTAATATCTGTGTCAAGTGTTCCACTAATAGCGATTTTCATTAACTGAAGTGCCATGTTCATTTTCACCTCCATATTTTATTCTATGAAGAAGAGTTGGAAATGCTTGGTCAAATTACTGTCTAATGTTGGAAACCAACAAATGTCTCATTAAAAAAGGCATATTTACAAAATAGCAAGGTGATATTATCCTTTAACCGTGACAAACAGAAGAATAATTGGGGCATCCTTTGGAGGAAGGTCGCTGGATTCTAAGTGAAGAATACCTTCTTTGACATTGTAAATGGATGGGGGCTGCAACACGCCATTGACAAATAAATTAATAGTTGAAACGTTGTCTGGATCAAGTATATCGCTACTTCCATATTGCTTTAATGCATCCTTGTTCGTATAAACCTTCTTACCTTCCTCAGCGAGGGTAATGTATTGGACAGTCTCCACTCCTATGGGGCTTGGTGTGTATCCAGGGGACATATTGATTGTGATGGATGGGTTGAATGTTGGATTAAAGGTATTTGAATTGGAAGGACAATATTTAATTTTTTCTTTTTCATTCCCTGCGCATTTTCTGCAGTGGGAACTACAAGGGCGAGGGAAATATTCGCAAAGATCCATCTCATCCAAACTATCAGTACGTTCCTCACAATATCGGCAGTATTTTCGATTCAATGATATGTCACTCCTTCTTAATTCTTTGTATGTAATATCTTATTTGAATATTTGACAAACTGCTTGTGCTAATGATTTGGGAACTAAGTTTAAGTATTTGGCAAGTATAAAATGGGAGCGAGCTTAACAGTATTGAGTTTTGGGGAGTAGGAAAAGTAAACGCTGTTAAATATCTTCAAGCAAAAGGATATCAAAACAAAATGAAGAAACAATAGAAGTTTATTAGGTATTATTATTGGACAATCATCTGAATTCCTTAATTGCAAGATAACCGTTGATGATTGGATTGGATTAGCCAATGGTATCCATCTTGTCGTTTTATCGGCTGCCAAAAATAGTCCTCTAATAGCAGAAATTGATCCAATAAGAATCGAGAAAGCCTGATTTTTAATGGTCATGGATAACCAAAATTGAAAAGCAATAATTGGTAAAATAATGTCATCAACATACCGTAATAATCTCCTATCAATAACCCTCATGGAATATCCCCTTAAAATAGTAGGTGTTTTATTTATCGTACAGACTTGGGTTGCAGCACTTATTTTTCCGGATTTTAATGCTTTTTCAGATATTGATACTGCCTTTTATGAAACTGCTGAAATTGCAGGTGGTAGATGGCTTGGTGTGTTAACAGCAGTAGCTACAGCCCTCGCATGGGGAATTGCGGATGCTCTAGTTGCACAGGCGGCAATTTCTAGGGTCTTGTACAGTATGGCGAGAGATAAAAAGTTACCTCGTTTTCTAGCAAAAGTACATCCTAAATATAAGACGCCATATGCAAGTACATTACTTGTAGCGGGGATTTCGGTTGTCCTTGGTTTTGTATTTCTTGGAGGCATTGATTCCCTAGTGTCACTTGTAAACTTTGGGGCGCTATCCGCATTTCTATTACTGAATATTAGTGTTTTTTACCACTTTATTATTAAGAAGAAAAGCAATGATTACTTGAGATATTTTGTGCTACCATTAATCGGTTTCATTATTATAGGATTCGTGTGGATTAATTTTGAAATAAGCACTAAAGTACTAGGGTTCAGCTGGTTAGCCATCGGAATAGTGGTTACGATTATTCTCGCTTTAAAAGGAAAAGACGCAAAACTTGATTTATAAATGTGAAAATAGATGATCATACCCCTAAAATGAGTGAGGAAAAACTGATTTCAGGGGTATTTTTCATGTTTTTAAAAAAAGTAATGGAAAACAATGAGACGTTCTATTAATTATTTTGGATATGAAAAAAAGTTTCTACGTCTTGCCATAACTAGTGAGATAAAGCACGTAAAAAAATGTGCTTCAATATGGCCTTCCCTTGATAAATAAATGGGCCTTGTTTCTAACTCAACTTTTAATGACTTTAAAAGATTGTTCTATTTTCCAAGTCCACGATACAGATCCACAATACGTTCAGCCGTTTCTTTGTATTCGCTTATCATGATGGCGTAGTATCATCTAATTCTTCTTCTTTTCGTAGTTTTTCTTCATCAAGAAATAGGGCTTTTTGCGTATCTTTTAGTATTTCCCCTGTCTTTTTATCAAAGGTTAAATTTTTGGTTGAGTGTATTTCCAACATTTTGGGTTTTTGAGGCGTTCATGAAAAGTTATGGCATGGCAATGTATAGTGATTTTGATGTATTGGTTGGCTTTTGTGTTCAGGGAATATATTTATATATTCTATTTAAAATGTTTAATCGCAGGGGCGTCATAATATCATTAGATTCAACTGCTCAAGGGGCACGTACCGAAAAAAGTAGATGAAGGTTTATAAGTGAATTTACTTCGCAATATAATAAATTTAGTTAAAATAAGTTATTATGAAATTGATTCTGTTACATAAATTAATTTATTGTAAATCTTTACAATTCATGTGTATTAATGTATTGTTATGAATATAAAATAAAATAATTCATACAATCATGTTGGAGGTGTTTTTAATGAAAAATTATAAAAGTGCAACACATGATCAGTCTAAATGGTGGGCACTTATTGCCTTAACTTTTGTGGCGGTTATGGTCGGGTTGGATATGACTATCCTCAATATTGCTTTACCTACGTTATCAATTACTTTTGATGCAACTACGAATCAATTGCAATGGTTTATTAATTCTTATACGTTAGCACTTGCTGTATTCATGTTACCTGCAGGACTATTAGGTGATCGTTTTGGACGGAAAAAAATGCTCATTTGTGCTTTTATTATGTTTGCTTTAAGTTCATTGTTTTGTGCATTTGCTCCAACTACAGAAATATTTATCATTGGGAGAGTGTTATTAGGAGTCGCTGCAGCTTTTGTGATTACCTTGTCTACTGCTATTCTTCCAGTAGTTTTTTCAGGTGAAGAAAGATCTAAAGCAGTTTCTATTCTTATGATTGGTACAATGTTATCGTTACCGGTTGGTCCACTTTTAGGTGGTTGGATGTTAGACCATATGTGGTGGGGCTGGATTTTTTTATTAAATGTACCTGTAATTATGTTAACAAGTATTGCAGTGATCTTATATTTACCCGAATCCTATGGTGAGCGAAAATCCAAAGTTGATATGATCGGGATATTTCTTTCTGGTATCGGTTTATTTTGTGTATCATATGGTACAATCGAAGCGGGAGCTAAAGGATGGAGCAATTATCTAGCATTATTTACACTAATAACTGGATTTATTTTAGTTGGTTTATTTGTCCTGTGGCAGTACAGAGTCCGTTATCCACTCATTGATATGGTTATATTCCGCTCAATTGTATACCGGTGGTCGTTAGTATTGTCTATACTCGTTAATATTTTATTATTTGGTATGTTATTCATTATCCCGCTATATTATCAAATCGTCATTCAAACGGATGCTTTTGGAAGCGGTTTACGTTTGCTATCACTTGTTGCGGGATTAGTTGTAGGTGGAATTTTGACAGAAATAACTGTTGCAAAATTAGGAGAAAAAAAGATTATTATTTCTGGATTTTTTCTAATTGCCTTAGCAACAATGGTAGGGTCTATGACAACACTAGATAGTACAGAGTGGTTGGTCTGGTTGTGGTTAGCTATCTTTGGTCTTGGTACGGGTTTGGCAATGCCAACTGTGATGAACTTAGCTTTAGGGTCGTTATTGAGTAAGCAAAGTGGAATAGGGTCTTCAGTTATTCAAACAGGAAGACAGGTTGGCGGTGCTTTAGGAGTAGCTATTTTCGGCTCAATTTTAAATTCTGGTTATCGTAATAGTTTACAGTTAGAACAATTTCCTCATGAAGTAAGAGCTGTAGTTAATGATAGCGTGGCAGCAGGTGTTGTAGTTGTCGAGAAATTACCGGAGCCGACACTGCTTAATAATGTCTATGAGTCTTTTATTGTCGGTATGGGTCATGTACTTTGGATTTGTTCTGTCATAGCAATCATTGGTATAGTTGTCGCATTCATTTGTTTGCCTGCTTCTGTTAAGGAAGATGAGCACCATATGTTTAAAGGAGAGAATAGAATTGGCAAGTAAATTTAGTGAGCAAGAAAGAGAATATATTCGAAATCAATTGTTAAATCACGGAAGGGAATTATTTGGGGACCATGGACTAAATAAAACAACGATTAGTGATTTAACAAAGAAAGCCGGTATTGCACAAGGAACTTTTTATCATTTTTTTGAATCAAAAGAGGCGTTGTATTTTGAAATCGTTGAACAGGAAGAACGGTACATCCGGGAGGAATTGCTACATAAGGTATTACTTAAAGGGAAATTGACAAAGGCAACTTTCAGGGACTTTTTACAAAAGGCTTTACAATTCTTGGATGAAAGTCCGATTCTGAGACAGTTGTTTGATAAATCAACTATGAATCAGTTATTACGCAAACTACCTCAGGAAAAATTAGATAGTAATAATCAAGGAGACATAGATTTTTTAGTACCGTATATTAAAAAATGGCAAGAAGATGGCGTTCTGAAACAATTATCACCAGATATTATTGTCAGCATGATTCGTTCTTTAATTATTTTGTCTTTACAAAAGGAAATGATAGGTGAATCTAATTATAAAGCCACTATGGATCAACTTGTTAAGTTTATTTCCGAGGGATTAATAAATGACTAATAAAAAATCTGCTATTTTTGACCTTTTTACTTATACAATTGGATGGAATTGTTGAATCAACAACTACACAAAGAGTAAATCCATATGTGAAAATTAGATGTAAACAGGAGAGTATATATGACAGAAAGACCATGTTTAGATGAAGATTTAGCGGCTAAAGAGTTTCGTAGTTTTTATTATTTGAAAGAAGAGTTAGTTGTATTTTGTAGAAAAAATGGTTTGCCTACCTCTGGGGGGAAAATAGAACTTACTGAAAGGATTGCACATTTTTTAGATACAGGAGAGATATTATCAGTCTCTAGAAAAAGAAAATCAGTAATAAATATAGGCACAATAACGGAAGAGACAATAATAGAATCTAATTTTGTTTGTTCCGAAACGCACAGGGCTTTCTTCAAAGAGAAAATAGGCAAAACCTTTTCCTTTAATGTTATTTTTCAGAAATGGCTAAAGAATAATTCTGGAAAAACATATAAAGAAGCAATTCATGCTTATTATAAGATTCTTGAAGATAAGAAAAAAGGTAAAACAACAATTGATAAACAATTTGAATACAATACCTATATTCGGGATTTTTTTGCGGACAATAAGGATAAGTCATTAGAACATGCGATTAAATGCTGTAAATATAAAAAGAGTATGAAAGGACATAATCGATATGAGGAATCTGACCTTATAGTTCTTTCCAATATAAATTCTAGCTTGAATAGTTGAATGGTTGTCCTATCGATTTATAAACGAAGTCATTCCTGTACTAAAAAATATTCCATTTTCCACTATCACCTCATTTTATTTTTTAGTTGGACTATATGTGGCAAAAAAAGGGGTATTTGCGGACTTTCCTACACACAGGCAATTTGTAAGACGTGTACGGCTGTTCAGCCTGTTAGTAAGTGTTCCGTTAAGTATAGGCATTATTATTTTACATGTAGAAATGTTAGATATTGGGATTCTGAATGAACAAATCATACAGTCTCTTTTACTAGTAAGCGGATTAAGCCTGTCATTTTTATATTGCAACAATCCTTTTATTACTTGAAAAAGAGAAATGGAAAAAGCTCCTACATCCCCTAAGTTATGTTGGAAGAATGGCATTAACGAATTATATTATTCAAACAGTAATAGGTGTCGGGCTATTTACTGGGTTTGGTATGCTTGGGGAGGTAAATTTATCTTTAGGAATTGTTATTAGTCTTATCGTTTTTTCACTCCAAATTCTTTATAGTTTCCTGTGATTAAAACATTTCCGTTTTGGATCATTGGAGTGGATCTGGCGTTCACTAACATATGGTGAATTTCAACCGATAAGAATAAGTAAACGATAATGATGGCGCTGTTCTTGTCGGCAAAAAAGATTGGGACACTATACAGGAAACTCTTTATTTACATAGTGCTGGGGTTCTTGATCGAATTAAATACTTTAAAATGAAGAGACAGAGGATTAGGGTTTGATATTGATTGGGATATGATTTTGGTTGATACACTACTAACCTGGAAATATATTTACAATAATGATTTGTATAGAACATGTTGGACACAAATCATAATTATCTTTAAAATTCCTTTTGACGGGAGGAGAAAATCATAATGAATTATAGAGACTTTATGAAGCAAGTGGATGACAATCTAACGAGGATGTCTGAAGAGGAAAAGAATGACTGGATTCGTGAAGCAGCGAGAAAAATTCATGAAAACCAGCGTCAGACATTTTTAGATACTTTAATGAATACGGAAATGGAAACAAATTATTCAGCACATGCTGCAATGAAGGAGATAGAAGCATGGTGTGAAAAAATTGAAAATAAGGATATCTATCTAGAGTGTACTGGTTACGAAGCATATGGAGAAGGTCATTATGGAGAGTGGGTAAACGAGTACACAGATGTTTTTGGAGTAGGGGAAAAACTTTCTAAAGCACTTCAGATTGCAAAAGATTTGTTATATCTGAAACAGTACAGGCAGTCGCAGGAATTGTACGAACGTCTATGTAGCATGGAATTTGGTGTAGTTGATGTCGAGGGTGGCGATGACTTTGAACTGGAATTAGAAGAACTTGTTGAAGAAAACTTGGTAAACTTGGATATAAAAGACAGTATTCTTCATTTAATGTATGCAGCCTACCAGGCATCTAAAGGGAAAGAAAGAACCAATATACTGTATCGGTATTTTTTATCATGGGGTGTGATGGAGAATACGAGACTAGAAGAAATGTTTATCGTTGGACCTGAAGAATTAACTGGCATTTCTGCATTTATGGAAGAATGGATATCTTTTTTGAAAAAGAAAGATGGTGATTTGGCAGCTCGATTGTTGACAGAAGCTTGCCTCTATCAAGGGGAAGTCAGCCTATTAGTGAAAATAGCCAGATCTGTTTCAGAAAGACATCCTGTTTTGTACAAAAATGCATGTGAATGTTTACTTCGTGAAGCAGTATTTTCAGAGTGTGAAAAAGTGGGATTAGAAGCAATTCGTCTATTACCTAAGAAACTAGTAGTTCGCGGACAGATTGCAGATCTTACTGTAAAGGCAGCGAATCAATTGGGAAACAGAGAAACAGTGCAGGAATGCTATGAAACTGCTTTTTATGCTGAATCTACGCTAAATAACTATTTACGATTACTTGAATTGCCTGCATATAATCAGATAATGAAACAGGCGGCGATATTTGCAGACACGTTACCAGAAGATATAGGAGCGTCCTACCATAAACGTAAAAATGAACAATTACGAATGAATACCGCATCGAAAGAACTTAAAAAAGTAATCCATTTTTTCAATCAAGAATTTGACAAGATGATGGATGCGTGCGAAAAGGATAAAACTGAATTAGGCTGGAGTTCGCATTTTAAAGGTGTTATTGTGCCGCTTTTTGTTTTGACCTTGAACAAAGATAATCAATTGACTACAGCTGGGAATAAGCTGCTCGATGATAATATAGCAATAAGACTGGGATATACAGATGATAAAAAGAGTTTTACAGAACGCTTTTTATTTTGGAAAGAAAAAGTAGCCATCACGGATGAGCAATATGAGAAATACATTGCGTGGCTTCAAAAAGAAATAGATAAACGCACAGAGGCAGTTGTTGGCGGTGGACATCGTCATAGTTATTATAAACCAGCCGAACTGATTGTGGCGTTGGGTGAAGCGTTGGAATCAAATGGAGATTTGAATGGGAAAACAAAGTTGATAGAGTATTATAAAAAAGCGCATTCTCGTAAAAGGGCTTTTAAAGCGGAGTTTAATGTTTTATAAGAGGAGCATATTTATGCTGAGGAGAGCAGAAGACCTTTGGGTAAGAAATGACGAATAGTGAGTAAGGTCTCTTTCATAATGTGAATTGTTCACATTGTTCAGATGTTACTGCGATTGTCGAATATAAGAAGGTATTTTACTGGGCAATGGGTTGTTTCATTGGCGCGATGTCCCTTGGCGGCTCAATTTATGAGATGTCCCTAAATCCTCCAAAATCTCTTGTCATCGTTTTACGGCTTACAGGTATAATTAAATTGTTTGGCTTGCTATTATTGTCATTGCTTTTTATTCAATGGATGAAACCAACATTAAATAACACGTTATTTTATGACAAAATGTGCAGGGATTTTACTATTCCTTTATAGATTTCTTAATTTCATCACTATTACATTAAGTCTGTTTCATGTACTAGATTTTGACTTAGAATTATATGCAGTATTGTGGAGGTTATTTTTTTGGGAACTCTTTTGGATGCCGGGTGGTGTTTTTACTTTTATACAACCGACTTAATATTGCTTTTTTCCGCATCCGATTATTGAACAATTTTCAACTGGAAATCTTAAAAAAAGGTATTACCATCACAAGAAGGGAGGCTACAACACACACAGATATAATTTTAATTAAATCTTTTTTTATTTCCTTTTCCAAAAAGATACACACCTCAATCTGGCTCCATTGTTGAAAGATAGTAATATCGTAAATTATCCATCTCAAGTTTATTTTAACATATATCTACTATTAAAGTTTAGAAATGCCTTGTTCTTTAGTAACTTCATATTTCACATCATCCGGATTATTATTATTCACGTTATGTCCCTTTGTATTCATGACTCGGGCTTTAAATTGACTGAGATTTTGTTTAGCATGTGAAACACCTCCTATGGAAAGAGTTTCCGGAAGTTTTGAATTTACTCGGTGATGTAGGTTTTTGATATAAAAGAAAATGGCAAGTTTGTCCATGAAATTCAAGATCTATGCTTAATTTGCTGAAAGCATATATAGGATAAATAAACAATAGTGGTAGCATACTTTAATACTTTTTCATTTTTCAATGTTATAAATCATGTGCTTAGCTGTGGCGACCATCTAAATAACCAAAAAACCTAGCAAAAATAAGTGAAGAATAAGACATTGAGTGCAAAACCCGTTGCCCCTTCAAGCCGGGAATAATAAGGACCTCCTGATGATATGGCGAGTAAGTGACTAGTCATCTAAATGATATAATATTTATAGAAGTAAAAGAATCTTTTTGGAGTGAAAAGATGGAGGAGAAGCTGTTATTTCACATTACAAGTTATCGAAATTTGCATTCCATATTACAAAAAGGTGAGATTTTAGCCCATTCAAAAGTAATAACAAATAAATTGGTTTTCGATGATATTGCTCATGGTAATATCCAAGAAAGAAGAGCAAATTAAAGATCCCAATTCCCCCTTATGGATTATTACATGATTATGTTCCTTTCTACTTTGCTCCTCGGTCACCAATGCTCTATGTTATTAAAAATGGAGGAGTAGAGGGATTTACTGGAACACAGAGTGATATTATACATCTCGTTACTGATACTAAAAGAGTTGTAGAAGCGGGTAGGGATTTTGTTTTTACAGATGGTCATGCTATTATGGCATTGTCCGAGTATTATAATGATTTGTCTTATCTTAAAGAAGTAGATTGATTTGTGATGGAAAGTTAATATTGGCATGATACGGATGAGTATCCGGACAGAAGAAGGAGAAGACAAGCGGGATTTTTAGTACATGAATCAGTGTCAATAGAGCTATTATTAGGAATTGGAGTCCGCAATGATCGTGTAAAATTAATTGTAGAAGAGATATTAGAAGAATTTGGTATAGATATGTATGTTCTTACAAGGCCGAAATTTTACTATTAGGTGGTGAGGATATGATAATTTATAAAAAAGGGAATTTATTAGAGGATCCTTCTGAAGCGCTTGTTAATACAGTTAATACGGTAGGTGTAATGGGTAAGGGAATTGCACTACAATTTAAGCAAGCCTTTCCAGAGGTATTTCATGAGTATGAAAAATCTAGTAAAAAAAATGAAGTTAAAATAGGGAAAATGCATGTAGTTGAAACAAATTCATTAGTAGGACCAAAATATATAATAAATTTTCCTACAAAGCAACATTGGAGGGAAAAGTCCAAAATAGGTTATATAGTAGATGGATTAAAGGCTCTTAAAAAAGTTATAAAAGAAAAAGATATTCAATCCATAGCAATCCCTCCTTTAGGTTGTGGTAATGGAGGCTTAAAGTGGTCAATAGTAAAGCCATTAATTGAAGAAGCACTTCAAGATGTTCCAATAAATATACATGTTTATGAACCGTTCGGTAGCCCTAAAGTGGATAAAATAAAGATTGGTACAAAACGTCCTAGAATGACTAAATCGAGAGCACTTCTCCTAGCTTCTATGGATCAATATAAAGAACCAGGATATCGTTTATCGTTACTAGAAGTACAGAAAATTGCATACTTTCTTCAGGAATCTGGCGAACCCCTGAATCTTGATTTTCAAAAGAATAAATATGGTCCATATGCAGAGAATTTAAATTTTGTCTTACAGCGATTAGAGGGACATTTCATTCGGGGTTACGGGGATCGAAATCGTAATGCGGAGATATACTTGATTGATTCCGCTGGAAAAAGAGCTCGTGAATATTTAGCTAACAATGAAGAAGAAACTCAAAGACTTCAAAAAATGAGTAGAATAATTAAAGGCTTTGAAAACCCATATGGAGTAGAATTACTGTCAACCGTTCATTGGATTCTTAAGACATCTCAACCAGCAACAGAAGAAGAACTTATCATGGAAGTTCAAAATTGGAATGAACGTAAAAAGCAATTATTCCCTTCAAAACATATAAAAAAGGCATATAGGCATCTAAAAGAGATATTAAGTTAGTTACAAATCATACGAAGACAACACCAGCATGAGTTCCTGCTGGCGTTGTCTTTTTAAATTATTTAAGTTGTCGATTCCCCCAGCGCTACCTAATCCCCTCCTCCTCAAGAAACTTCCGCGCCACTTCAACCGCACTTCTACCTTCCACAGCCACTTGATAATTCATCTCCCGCATCTCGTCATCAGTTATTTTCCCGGTTAACTGATTTAAAATTCCTTCCAGTTCTGGGTATTCCTCGAGCGTTTCCTTTCTCAGGAGTGGAGCACCTTGATAGGGAGGAAATAGTTCTAAATCGTCCTCCAATACAGTGAGGTTATAGCGTCGCAACTCACTATCTGTGGAGTAGGCATCTAATAAATTGATATCGTTCTGCTCAACTGCTGAGTAACGGAGCTTAGGTTCCATTGTTACAAGGTTGGGAAATTCGAGACCATAAAGTTCTTGGATACCGAGATAACCGTCCTCGCGATCTGTAAATTCTAAGGTGAATCCGGCTCTTACTTCACTTTCTATACCTTGTAAATCAGAAATTGACTCTACGCCATGTTCTTCGGCAAAAGCTTCAGATACAGCTAATGCATACGTATTATTATAATTCATCGGTTCTAACAAGACCAAATCGTTATTTTCGAGTAAGCCAGACCTGGCCTGCTCATACACCTCCTGTTTATCATTGCTTAAAGGGGCATCCTCCAGAAATTGAGTAATGATTGTTCCAGTAAATTCTGGGTAAATATCGATATCACCTGAAACTAAAGCATTAAATAAAAAGGTCGTTTTTCCAAGACTAGGCTTTAATTCTACGGTTAAATCCGTTTCTTCTTCTATGAGAATTTTATACATATTAATCAGAATTTCCGGTTCGGAGCCTAATTTTCCACCAATCACAAGCTTGTCCTGGTTTCCACCCATTAAATTGGGAACGACGGAGATGCCGATGGTTAAGACTGCAATGATTCCAATTGTTAGGAGTGATTTTTTATAGGAAAGCTTTTGGATTCCCCGTAAGATAATATCAAATAGAATGGCGAGTAATGCTGCAGGAATAGCTCCAAGTAAAATAAGTTCAGAATTATTACGATCGATTCCGAGTAGGATTAGATCCCCTAAACCTCCTGCGCCAATAAGTGCAGCAAGGGTAGCAGTTCCAATAATTAACACCATAGCCGTTCGGATTCCTGCCATAATGATTGGCATTGCAAGCGGCAATTCCACTTTCAATAATCTTTTTCTTGTGTTCATTCCCATTGCCATTGCCGCTTCAATTAAAGAGGCATCCACTTCTTTAATTCCTGTGTATGTGTTCCGAAGAATAGGAAGTAAAGCATAGATGACTAGAGCAATAATGGCAGGGGTTGTACCAATTCCAAGCAAAGGAATGAACAGCCCCAATAATGCTAAGGAAGGAATTGTCTGCAGCATCGCAGCAATTCCGATGATACTCTCAGCAATGCGGGCTTTCTTTGTTAAATAAATACCGAGTGGTACAGCAATCAGGACAGCAAAAAAGAGTGCAACAAAAGAAATCTGGATATGTTCCATGAGTGCTTGAAACAGTTCATGCTGGCGATTTTGGAATACTTCTATAAAATTATTCATTGTTATTTCCCCCTCCCGGCATATGTTGAGAGAAATAGTCGATCATGATTTGTCTATTTACAACACCAATTGGAATTCCATTTTTTTCGACGTAAAGGTCATCATGTATCGCTAATTTTTCCAATACTTCCGCTAATGTTGCTGAAGTGGAAATAGTTGGTGTAGCTTGTTCTATCAACAAAGGCAGGGGATGAATGAATTTTTCTAAGTTAAAATTTGTTCCCGGATGATTGAGACCGCCAACAAAATCAGCGACAAAGCTATTCGCTGGCTCGTTCAGCAATTCATCTGGTGTTCCTAACTGAATGATTTTTCCATCTTTCATTAAACAAATCCGATCAGCTAGTTTCATCGCTTCTTTTATATCATGTGTGACAAACACAATCGTCTTTTTAATGGAACGGTGCAGATGGATGATATCTTCCTGCAACTTTTCCCGACTGATTGGATCTAATGCACTGAATGGTTCGTCCATTAAGATGATTTCTGGATCAGCTGCTAAAGCGCGGACAACACCAACACGTTGCTGTTCGCCGCCGGAAAGTTCATTGGGCATCCGGTTTCGATAAGTAGTTGGATTAAGACCTACCATATCCAATAATTCAGTTACACGACCCTGAATTTTTTCTTTATTCCATTGTTTTAACTCTGGAACGATTGCAATATTTTCTGCAATTGTCATATGTGGAAATAACGCAATCTGCTGTAAGACATACCCAATATTCCAACGAAGTTCATCGATTTTATAGTCGCTAATTTTTTTACCAGCAATATAAATCGTCCCATTCGTCAAAGGAATGAGGCGGTTGATCATTTTTAATGTAGTCGTTTTTCCGCTTCCGCTTGGACCAATTAATACAAAAAATTCGCCTTTATTAACCGTAAAGTTGATTGAATCGACTGCAGGAGAATCACTATTATATTTCTTAGAAACATTTTCAAATGAAATCATTCAGATTAATACCCTTTCTGCATGAGAGTTAGTTTGGTATCTTTTAGCCTAACAGGAGTTTAATTAAACCTCAATGAAAAAAGAAAGAGAATTTCTGCTATTAGGAAAACGGTTATATTCTACTGAAATAGGGAAATGACATTATATATGATAGAAAGGAAGTGTCTTTGTGAAAGCATTAATTTTAAACTGTTCCTTAAAGCCTTCTACTAAAGTATCCAATACCGATGCTTTATTGCAGGAGTTCATCGACGTTTTTAAAAGAAAACAAGTAGAAACAGAAACGATTCGGGTAGTTGATTATAATATAGCATTTGGGGTTGAAGCGGATATGGGAGATGGAGATGAGTGGCCAGTGATAGCGGAAAAAATAAAGCATGCTGATATTCTCTTAGTTGGAACACCTCTATGGATTGGTGAAAAAAGCAGTGTTGCTAAAATGGTGCTGGAACGAATTAGTGGTTCCGGTTCTGAGACGAATGATAAAGGTCAACCCGTCTATTATAATAAAGTTGCAGGGGCAGTGGTGACTGGAAATGAAGATGGCGCCAAACATGCCGCGAGAGACATTCTCTTCAGTCTAGGCCATTTTGGATTTACCTTACCACCTAACCCACTTTCCTATTGGGTTGGGGATGCTGGACCGGGTCCCTCTTATATTGAAGCAAATGGGAAAAACAATGATTTTACACAAAAAAATGCACAGATCGCCAGTCATAATCTGATTCATTTGGCTAGGATATTGGCGGAACATCCGATTCCTGCCGAGGGGAATATTAGTGAGTGAAGCGGGGAAATGAATGATGGAACACTGATTTTACAGTACCTTGTAAAATATTTATACAATTAACAGCTATTGGGAGTGAGCTCACAATAGCTGTTTGCAATTTTCGTACTAGCAGAGGCAGTGACTTTCTAAGATGATTTGCAGTCTTGTTCTTACCTCAATCCTCAACTAGCTCTAAATAAAGATAATCAGAGCTGTTCTTTTATTTTTTAAACTGGCATTCCTTTTAGCTAAAACATTATTGCATGGATCAAGTTTTTCTTCTTTCCAGGCTTTTAACAATCAATTACTTTATCAAAGGTTGTTATAAAGTCCGGTAAAAGTGATACTTCGATATTTTTAGTTGGCTTGCTTTTCAATTTCAAAAGTATTAAAAGCATAAGTTCCAATACGAGGATCTTGTCGTGTAAATCTTTTTATGGACAATTTAAGGTGATTTGGCTGTTATTTTGTCGTGTAAATCTTTTTTTGCGGATAATTCGAGTTAGTTTGACATTATTTGCTTCAAATTTCTATCCTTGAATACTATTATTTTACTGTGTTATAGTGGCTACTGTATGTTAGTTAAGTGTAAAAATTGTTTGAAGGGAAGTACATTGCGTGACAAAAAAGAGTTTTTTCATATTAATAGGGTTATTTATTTGTTTCATTATCGTTGCAAGTGGTTGTGATCAATCCTCTAATGAAGATGCAGAATCTGATGACGCTGACAATAATGCCGAATCTGAAATTGTTAGTGAACCGGATAATGAAAACACATCTTCTGAAGGTAACAATAATAATAGCAGTGACGATAGCAATACCAGAGAAACCAATTCAACTAGTGAGGACACTAACCGGACTGAACAAGTGAGCGAAGAATCAGAGAGTAATAACTCTGCGGAAATATCTGATAGTGCCTCGTCCGAAAAATCCAATATTAAGGTAATAGTACAGTGAAAATATCTAATATTGATGATGCTATCAATCATCTTAAAAATGAATTAGATCAGGCAAATGAAGTAAATATTAATGATACGGAATTCATTCAAGATGAATCTGAGGACAATAAAGATTTCTATACAATCACATTGGTATCTAAAGTACTTCAGAAAAACGGTGGCTCTGGTACTATTGGGAAATACAAAGTTTATTCCGATGGTAAATACGAATTGGCGTATTAATATATATTTAACTAACAAAACCAACACATACATAAAGCACATCCACTTATAAAAGGCAGGTGTGCTTTCATCTATCTATTACTTAAGTGATTCAATCATTTAATTCATTGGGAAATGGGAACTTAAAAAAAAGAAGTAATGGCACCAGCAATCAAACACGCCCCAAAGTAGCCTAAACTATTTTGAGGCGTGTGAAATCATTTGAATAATTTAACTTTATCATCTGGATCGCTACATGCTTATTATCAAAAGGATACGAATTGTATTATTAACATATATGATATTGTTCCACTTGCTATAGAAAGAAACATATTTTTCTTCCAATAATGTATGATGATTATTAAACTTATAGAAATTAACTCTGGTATCCCATGACTATCGGATAAAAAGGAAACATTTCTTAATGAATAAATAACGAGTAAGCCAAATACGGCTAGTGGTAAAGCATGACCCAAAAATTGAATATAAGCAGGTGTAGGCTTGTCGGACGAAAAAATGATGAAAGGTAAAAACCTTGTAATCATCGTTCCTAAAACAACCGAGCCGATAATTATCATTTCTTGTGTAAAAGTCACCTTTCATCCACCACCTTTTTATTCTCAATAATGCCTCGTAAAGAAGTTAAAATCACTAACATGATTATCATAGCAGGAATAGTAAAATAATCTGGACCAAATATTATCAGTGCTAACGCCGAAACTCCAATTCCTACTAAAGAACTGTCATGTTTATCCTCTCTCATCCATTGATCTAAAAAAATTACAACAAAAAGTGCAGTCATAACAAACCCTAAACCTGTCGTATCAAAACGAACAACAGAAGCTATTAAACTTCCTATTGCTCCGCTGACCCAATAAAACATATTTAATAGACTTAACCATCTTATATCCAGGGGCTTATTAATAGCAGATCCACATAATGAAGGGGTGAAGGAACATATCACTGTTAATCAAGGAACATTGGAAGTTGAGCTAGACAACATAGCTTATTCAATAAATACGGATGAAACAATTATATTTGATAGAAATAAACAACATATCTATAAAAATCAAGGAGACACAATTGTAAAATGAATCATGATTATTCATTATTCTTGAAGAGAAGCATAATAGAAATATTATAATAAATTTTAACTTAAAATGCGTAGTCTAACTTTACTGTCTTTATATGGTATCGGCAAAAAGAATTCTTTAAAAATCATCGGATAAATAACAATGAGTTAGAGCGATAAAATCTATGAATCGACTATTAAAAAGGTTCTTTATCGTCATGTGTTGATTACTTTTGGTATAATGCTATTATGTCAATATTTATAAAGGGGATTTGGGATGGATAATATTGGTGATAAAATGACTCCTAACTATTTAAAAGATGTGTTAGTTAGATTAGCTCATCATTCGAGTGCAATTGAGGGTAACACGATTACCTTACCTGAAACAGCTACTATTATACTTGAACAAACATTACCTAACAATTCAAAAATCACAAGAAGAGAATATTTTGAAGTTTTAAATCATGAGCAAGCTTTTGAATATGTAATTGAGCAAATTCAAGATGGAGTACCGTTGTCTATTCCTGCAATTAAAGATATACATGAAAAATTAACAGATCGTTTGCAATATGATAAAGGGCAATTTAAAACGGAAATAAATTATATTAAAGGCGCTGAATTCCCAACTGCTCCACCTGAACAAGTTTTAGGATTAATGGAACAGTTAGTAGGAAATTTAGCATATAGAATTGACAATGCTGGTACGGATAAGGAAATAATAAAAGCAATATTAGAAGCACATATTATTTTTGAGAAAATCCATCCTTTTTCAGATGGGAATGGTAGAACTGGAAGAATGGTGATGAATTATTCATTGATAGAGAATAGCCTGCCACCACTTATTATTAAGAAGGAAGACAGAGGTTTATATAACAATATACTACATGAAGCACAAATTAAAGAATTTCCAAGTGAAAGTGATATTGAAGCGTTCTATGAATTTGCATTACCACTTATGACGGAAGAGAAAAAAAGAATAGAATCGTTTTTTAATCAAGAAAAAAATCAAATGATTGACAATAATGGGTTTGAGAAAAAGCAAAAAAAATAATGGTAAAGAATATGAAAGATGAGTCAAGTTAATACTGGGCTCTTTTTTTATTTTCTTAAGTTATTTTGATGAATAAAAGACTCAATCATCTAGCTACGAATAAGTTGAAGGTTTTGCAGATAAATGGTGTGTCAATGAAGAAAGTCTTGATTTTGTTGTCAACAATTATACCCTAATCATAAATGACAAATAGGTGAAACAGAGTTGAAGAATACGAGTGATTATAATAGATATAAGGAAAAAAGTCCTGACCCTGTAAGCAAATAAGGTATTGGAAAACAATACGTGAGTATTTGGAAGAACTAATGAATGACGAAATATTGCCACTGAGAAAAAAATATTTTAATTGTGATCCAAGAGTCTATTCATATTCAATTGTTAAGGTCTGCAAAAAAGTTATGCATGGTTTTTATAAATCTGTGTAGGGGTAGTAAAACAAGAGCCGCCCCTTTTTTTTAAAAGGATTTCGGCTCTTTACTCGAATTTCATTACATTATTATTTTTAAACCTATACTTGGGCAGTGAGTAGTAAATTGATGCTTGGGGTAAATTATTTTCAGTTGCAGTATAATTGAGAATTTTATAATTTGATTTTCAATAATATATTTAGTTGCTTCGTTTTTCCAAGTTAAAGATATATACGCCAAGTGAATGTGTTTTCCATGTTGTTTAAACATCAAGAATTAATAATTAAAGTTAGGCGTTTTTCAACCATTTCAAGCAGCTCGTTGACGTTTTAAAACGAGCATATTTAATAAGATGAAAATGACGGTAAAACCGATCAAGATTAGAAAATCATTTGATATGTCGTAAAAATCATAGCCGCGGATCATAATGTTTTGTAGAGCATCCGTCGCATAAGAAAGCGGCATAATTTTACTAATAACTGTTACCCAACCAGGGGCATTTGATAAATCAAAAATACCACTGAAGAAAAACTGTGGGATAACTGCAACTGGAATAAATTGCAACAACTGAAATTCTGTGCGCGCAAAGGTAGATAACAACAGGCCTAATGATAAAGCGACAGTGGAGACGATGATGTTCATGAATAGTAACAGCCAGTAACTACCAAGGCGATCGACTTCTAAAATATCGACAATCATGATTTGAATAATTACCGTTTGGATGATAACAAATAAAAAGAATCCTATAAAATATCCGAAAACAATGGAAGAACGTTTTAAAGGAGTTGCAAGTGTTCGTTCTAACGTACCGGTAGTGCGTTCGCGAAGGAAACTAATTCCGGCAATAAGAAACACAAACAAAAAGATGAAAAATCCCATCAGGGCAGGTGCGACTTGATCAAACAAATCAGCATCCTCATCAAGGTATAAATAATTAATTTCAGGTTCTTCCATTACTAAATTCGTATCGGGAAAAGCTATCTCCATGGACTGGCCTGATTGTTGCTGAATTCTTTCCAATAAAGATGTTAATTCATCTTCCATAGCAGCAAAATCCTTTTGCAATTCTTCTCCGCGTTCTTTTTGAAAAGTTTGCAAGGCATTTTGAACAGATTGAAGGACGGGTGATTTTTTAGTAATGTCGGCACCTTCAATTTCTAGATATGGTTTATCATCTTCCATGAAAAAGTAAGCATCGATATCCTGTTGTTTCATTGCACGGAGCGCATCCTCTTCCGAACGATAACTAGTAACGTTCGTCTCGTCTTCCATTGCTTCCTGTAACGCATCATCAAGGTCAATGACACCAATATTCGGTTCATCACTGGAGCTGCCCATAATAACATATAAAAGTCCGAGCACAAACACAGGAGCTAAAAGCAAAAAAGCTAGTGTGCGCTTATCTTTAATTACTTGCTGGATAACTCGAATGGCAACAGTTAAGATTTGCATGACAGTTCACCTGCTTTCAAAAATGCTTCCTCAATGGTTCCGTATGTTTGTTTTAACTTTTTAGGTGTTCCAGCATCAATGAGTTTGCCGTCAGAGACAATTAATATCCGATCACACCGTTCTGCTTCATCCATCACATGGGTCGAGATTAGAAAACTTCTCCCTTGTTCTTTTAAGTATTGAAACTCTTTCCAAAAAACACGCTTTAATGCAGGGTCGATGCCGACAGTTGGTTCATCTAAAAAGATAAGTTTAGGGTGATGAATGAGACTGATTGCCAAACTTAGTCGTCGTTTCATTCCCCCAGAATAATGTTGAACAGACTTTTTTGTTTCTTTATCAAGGTCAACAAATGATAGACATTCTTGAATTCGTTTCTTCAATCTTTTTCCTTTGAGACCATACAGCCTGCCAAAATAAGCTAAATTAGCATCTGCAGTCAACTCTTCATAGAGCGCATCAGACTGTGCCATATATCCAATATGTTTCATCGGTTTTAGAGAAGGTTGTTGGACACCTAACACATAAATTTTACCTTCAGTAGGTCGAGTCATACCAATTAACGCCTTGATTAGTGTCGTTTTTCCAGATCCACTTGGACCAAGTATGCCGACAATTTCACCTTCACCCACAGAAAAGGTAACATTTTCAAAAATAACTTTTTTACCAAAGACTTGTTTTACATTCTTGACTTCTATCATAACAGTCACCTCCAAGTTAATTAACAGTTGTTGTTTATATTACAAAACGTTGTATAATAAAAATAACACAGGCTTGCTGGGACATTCAATATGCAATAGTTAGCAGTTTGTTAGTTATTTAACAGAACAAGCCTATTTGTTTAGTAAAGGTGTGAAAATCATGACCGAAAAGCAAGATTTACGGATACAGAGAACTAGAAAATCGTTAAATCAAGCGCTTATTACGATGATGGAAAAAAAGAGTTTCCAAGCGATTACCATCCAAGAACTAGCTGATGAAGCAATGATAAATCGTGTTACCTTCTATTTACATTACGATGATAAATATGAATTGCTTGAAAAGTGCGTGAAAGATAACCTCGATGAGATTATGCTCAAGCATGTCTCACCAGTTAGGCATATTAGAGAAGGTGTTATGTATACAGATATTTTCCGGAAAATTGTTATTGAAATTTTAAAAAGTGTGGAAAGTAATGAACGTTTTTTCCAAATAATGATTCAATCAAACTGTGAGACGCTTATTAAGGATTATTTCATTAGCCTCGTCCATGAGAAATTTCTTCCACAGATAGGAGAGATGTTTTCTGCGGTACGCGTCGAAAATCATGCGAATGTTACTATTCAGTTAATTGTTTCTGCTATTTTAGGTGTTATCACCTGGTGGATTACTTCAGAAGAAAGAGATAGTCCTGAAGAAATTGCAAATATTGTTGTCGATTTGGTGACGGAAGGACCGGCGTATGTATTGGGACTTAAAACAAATTAGGTCTTGTATGATTAGGTTAACGTGAGATATGAAATGCTTTAAATATCATTGAATAATAGAAGTCGGAATTCCTAGTAGGGGATTCCGATTTTTTAAATGTATTATTTGTGAAACTAAGTATTAATTGGAATAGTTATCAATTTACATTGATCTGTTACTTCAGTTCATTCCGCCTAATTTTTATTTTTGACCACCAAATACCTATTCGCAAAACAGTCCTTTTTCCTTATTTTCACAATGTTACCGATAAAGAATGGTATCAACAAAATGAATAGGCTACAATGTGCTTACGCTTTTTCTTGAATTTTTCATCGTTTTGGTGATGATGTACATTTTCGCATTAGGCTTTGAACATTTGTACCCTTTGCTTTCGCAATTACTTGAAAGTTACGTGACGTCATCTTGTAAAATTTTAATATAGTCTTAATAAAGTGGGTGATATCAATTAAAGAGGTAATAAAAGAGCAGGACAATGAGTACATTGCCTAATTATGAACATAAAGATCATTCTCTCCAGTAAAAAATGACGGTTTAAATTATCCGGGATGAAGCTTGTTGTATATCCAAATATATTAATAAAAATGTAATATTCTTAGAAAGGAGGTAGTTTAATTGAAAAACATATCATCTGTAATATTGTTAGTCTTTCTTATTATACTGTCGGGTTGTAATTCTAATGGAGAAGATAATGAATCAATTGATCTTAATGATGTTGATACAATTTATATACATAATGGTAGTGTTAATGTACATCTAACAAGTACAGAAGATACAAATTTAGAAGTATATCATGGTAATTATAAGCTTGACGTTAAGCAAGATATGAGTGAGATTATTCTAAATGTGAAAAAAAGGTGGTACCAATTTGGACCGAGAGTTAATTTAAATAAAAAATTTAAAGTAGCCATTCCAAAAGATTTTTCGGGGAAAGTAATTTTGGAGGGAGGTTCGAGCAACATCTCTTCAGACAAATTACAGGCTACGGACTTGGATATTAAAACTGGAAGTGGCAATGTCACAATTGAATATGACAATTTTCAAAGTAACCTTGAAGTAAACACTGTTAGTGGTAATGTTGATATTTCTTTGAACAATGATTCACCCGATATCAACTTGAAAGTAAATACTGTAAGTGGAAATCAAATGGTTACTATTCCTTTAGATAAAACTAATGTGCAAAAAGAAAAAAGAATTGAAGGAGCAGCTGGGGATGAAAACGATAATGTTCATGTAAAGACAACATCAGGAAATATTTCAATTAAATGATTTAGTTATCCTCTTTATATTGACCTGGACGGTAATCCATAATTGGTTCATCATTTTAGCTAGGTTGTAGATACTTCGTTGTTTATCTGTAGAAAATCTGAATATAGTATTTACATTCCTAATACAGAGGTGAATAAAATGAATTCTGATAATCGGACTTATGGGGAATGGAGCGGTTTAGATACCTGTATTGTGTTTGTTGCTTGGCTTATTCTAAGTACTGAAACACTATTTAACGGAGCAGGAAGAATATTTGATAAATTGTTTTCTTCCCCAGTAATTGCGGGTTATATGGGAGCAATTGTTATTCATTTAGTGCAATTGATCATCGTAGGAGTTTTCGTTCTTTATAAACACCAAATTTCTTGGAAAAATTTCGGATTTCGTTCGATATCAAAGCAAAATATGAAAAAGTTATTATTATGGAGTATTATCGGATTAATACTCAATGCTGCTTTTTTAAGCTTAACTGCACTTGTATGGTCAGGGGAGGCTTCTAAAGCCGATACTATTCAAAGCACAGGATTCTTCTTATCGATAGTAATGGTGGCAATTATTGCCCCAATTGTGGAAGAAATTGTTTTTCGGGGAGTAATCTATAAATATTTCCGAGTGAAGTTGGGGGTTCCAATAGCAATTTTAATAAATGGTTTTTTATTTGGTATTAACCATGCTCCTTCATGGGAACTGGTATTAAATGCAACGGTCATGGGGGCGTTTTTTGCATATATATATGAACGTTCAGGGACTTTATGGATACCTATTATTGTTCATGGCCTTACAAATGCTGTTGTAACAACTTTGTTCTTTTTACTTGTTGGATCATAACATATTCTTGATAGTTGTCTGCTTACCTCGGATGATATACTTTGACGACTGGATTTTTGTATAAAAAAAGCCTAATAGATCAATTTTTTTTATGATCCATAGGGCTTTTATTCTTTAATTCCATAAATTCGATGAAAATGATACAAAATACATTGAGCATAATGGACTTATATACTTCATTTGACCAACTAAACTATAACTCTATTTTCATATACACTTGTTGAGCTATTGTTTTAAAACCGATCTCTTTTAAAACCCTAAAGGTAGGTTCACTGTTTCTAGTCGGTATATTAGGAACTATTCGATTAATATTATCTTTAAAATCTCCAAAAATCAGACTGAGCATAAAATAAATCACTTCTTCGGCATTTGTTAGGTCAGGTCTTGCTTCACACTGAAACAAAGTAGTACTTAGATGAGTCCCTTTGAAATCAAAGCCTCTCTGATAGTAAGCATAGCCAATTTCATTCCCACTACTATCTTTTACGAGAATTCCTTCACCGTTTTTAGCACTTTGCCATTGTGTCTGCCATGGATTCATTGCTTTATAAAACCGTACTTGGCCTATTTGTTGTGGCGAAACTTTTTCAACATTATAATTTTTATAAGTCTTAACAATAGGATTTTGTTCTAATACGCCATTAAGCTTTAAATATTCTAAATTATCTACAGTTTTGTACCCTTTATTTTTATACAGGGAATAAGCCTTAAAGTTATCGTCCATTACTTCAAGTGTTGCTATATCCACACTGTTCTCTTTTAAGATTGAGATACTTGAATCCATTAACTTTTTTCCAACACCTCTACCTCTATATTCCCTAGCAATACCTGTTCCACCATTCCAAGCAACTTTTTGACCGTTTATTTCTCTTCCCCCATGTAAAACAATCCCTATCGGTTGCTTATCGTCAAATGCTATAATAGATAAAGATATGGATAAATCTTCATTAACCATCCTTTCTAGAAACTTATCAGGTACTGTATTCATATTCACCGGATATCCTTCAAATCCCACGTTCCAAGCATGTACAGCATCGGCTATTGTGCAATCTAGCATTTTTTTAATTTTCAGCAACTCTGAAACCTCCCTAAATTTTTTGCCTTATACACTTTAATACTCAAACTCTCTCAAGCTCCCAAGCATTAGAAAGTAAATTTATTCCTTGTTCTATCTCTGTCATGGAAAGACCGCCGAATCCTAACAGAAAAGTATTTTCGTTTTCTTTTTTAATCTCCTTGCAATAACATGTTTCAGACATCGATATCAAATTAACCCCGTGAGATCTGGCGATTTTAAGAAGTTCTTGTTCCTGATAAATTCCATTTACTTTCATTACTACATGTAACCCTCCCAATCCATTAATGATAGTAACCCGTTCTTGAAATACATTCTGGATAGTTTTAACCATGAATTCGTA
Organism: Pseudogracilibacillus amylolyticus (SeqCode); assembly: GCF_051918545.1. NCBI lineage: Bacteria > Bacillati > Bacillota > Bacilli > Caryophanales > Bacillaceae > Pseudogracilibacillus > Pseudogracilibacillus amylolyticus (SeqCode). Next base: position 25,740 of record NZ_JBPPZG010000017.1, read on the forward strand.
TTTTTTTCGATAAAGATTTTTCATGCGGAAAATATGTCTCTCCCAATAGCCGCCCTTTATAAAAAGTTCCAACGTTTTTTGATGAATTCTAGAAGTTGTTTGTTGGATATCATCGAAATACTCGAAGTACTTTTTTATTAAATGGTTTGGCAAAACCATAAAGCCCATTCCTATCGAAGGAAGTAATGTACCATAAAATGTTCCAATATAAATAACACGTTCATTTACGTCTAATCCTTGTAATGATGGTACAGAACTTCCGGAAAAGCGAAATTCACTTAAATAATCGTCTTCAATAATATAAGCTTCCTCTCTATTAGCCCAATCCAATAATTGAATGCGTTTTTGAATGGACATAATATGACCGAACGGGAACTGATGTGAAGGTTGTGTAAAAACCATTTTAGCTTTTGATTGAATTAATTCTTCTTGATTTAGTCCATCCACTCCTATTTTTACGGTAGCAATATTAAATCCTAACCGTTCAAACACATTTGTCACTGGCATATATCCTGGCTCTCCAACAGCAACAGTAATAGCTTTTTGACCAATGATATCGCATAATAAACTAATCAAAAATTGGGAATGACAACCAATGATGATCTGATTGTCAGTACATGAAACTCCCCGCGAATGCTTAATATAAGTTGCGATTTCCTTGCGCAATCCTTGCTCTCCCTGTGGATTCCCTTGAAAATAGACATCCTGAAAGTGATATTGTAAACATTCATTGCTGATTTTTCGCCAAGTTTCCAAAGGGAAGTGTTCCGAATCCACACGATTCGTACAAAAATCATATTTATATTGTTTCATTTGATGTTTTTTTGGCTTAGGTTTAACAGATGATAATTTCCTCTTTTTAAAATAATCGATATTGAGACGCTCTACATAAAAACCACTTCGAGCTTGACTTCGAATAAAACCTTCCATCATCAATTGATCATAAGCAGTTTCAATCGTAACTTTGTTAAGATTTAGCTGGCTGGACAATACTCGTATTGATGGAAGCTTACTATTTTCTTTCAAAGTACCATTAATAATTTGTGTTTTAAAATATTCGTATATCTGAAAATATAATGGTTTTTCCCCATTTCTTTCTAACGATATTAAAAATTCTTTCACCTAATCACCTCTTATTGTTTCTGGCTAATACAACTAACATCACTGAAAATCGTGTTGTTCGTTCCATACTAGATGTTTTCTTTTGTGAGACAAATCTATAAAAAATAGTATTAATCCTATAGCAGCAAGTATGAATCCTGTTGCAATAAAAGCAAAAAACAATCCTAATGAAGCAATAACCACCCCTGCCAGTATACTTGAACCAGATTCCCCAATAAAAGAAGCTGTTGACCAAATGCTAAACACTTTACCCAATTTATCGTCTGGAGTAACTTTTTGAATCATTAAAACCATTGGAAGGTCGTTAAATGCCTCAGCAATTCCAGCAATAAGAGCAAATACAAAAGATAACAAATACCAAGGAGAAATTCCTACTAAAACGAAAGAAACTCCCCAGACAATCCATCCCCAAGAAATATAGGGAAGAAAAGATTTAATGGTAATTTTTCCAAGAAAATAAGCGCCTATCATATTACCGATACCAAATAAAGCTGTAACAATACCAAATCCTTGTGCTCCTAACCCCCATATTCGATTCGAAACTTCTGGAAGGCCCAATTTTTCCATACCAGTTTGAAATAGTAAGAAACAGCTAAAAAGAAAAATCGACCACTTTAAAAGGGTTTTTTTCTTTATGAATATAAATGCTTCTTGAATATCAAAAATAATTTTATTTGTATTTTTATTCAGTTTTTTACTTTTCTTTAATTTTATTGGAATTAATATAAAAAAAGCAATGATTGATAAAATTGAAAAAATAATAAAAATTAACATGGGAGAAATTTGAGCAATTAGTATACCACCAATCGCTGGACCGATTCCTCTCATCAATTGTGTCATAATTTGAAACAATGAGTTTCCCTTTGCCCATAGGCATTCTGGCAAAGAATGTGGAATGAGCGCCCGAATAGCAGGTGAAAAGAAACATCGAATACTAATCACTATAAATGTGATCATTGATATATGCCATATCTTTAATAAATGTAGCTTCCAAAGAATTGGGATAATCAATACAATGAACGAGATAAGTAATAAACTCGTTAATATTACTTTTCGACGATCCCATCTATCAGCATATACACCGCCCAATATGCCAGCCACGAGGTAAGGGACTGTACTTCCTAAAATAACCCATCCTGCAGTAACCGGTGATTTCGTCATATCATAAGCCAACCAGAAGAAGACTACTTGATACACCATAAATCCTAAGTTAAAAAGAGTATTTCCAAGAAGTAGATAAAGGTAATTTTTATATTCCCAGAGCTTACTATAATGCATTTTATAATCCCCTTCCAAGTCTTTTTGTTTATACTCAGCCATTAATCTATTCTATAGTCTCAGTATAAAAAGTATTGACCTGTTTTGTAGGGGCAGATTATTAATATTTTATCATGACAGCTAAAGTACATTGCTGCCTTCTTTACTTTTCTTGGTTAAACACTTGGACAAAAGCACTTGTCTATTGAATGAAGTATATCAGTTTAGTGAAAAACGTTTGTATTTCTTAAAAGTTGCTTGACAAAATATAAATTAGTAATTAAGCATTAACTAGTTAGACTAACTAATTAAAGGAATGATTTGATGAATAATCTTGAAAACTATCTATTGCCTGCTGAAATAGGCTTTCTCATTTTTTATCCCAGTTAATTCAAAAAGCATCCAGAATAACGTTTGAGAATACTGGAGATAAAGGAGTGGCAAAGATCAATAAATTATTGATAGACAACCATATTATGGTAATGCGTATTGAAGAGAATAAATTAAGTTTAGAGGATAAATTCCTAGAATTAACTGGGAAGGAGAAGAGTCTATAATGATAAAAACGCTGCAATTCCTTTAGCAAAATAATCTAATAGTGAAGGGATCATCGATAAAACGACAAAATGCCGGAAACATTCTTTAGGAAAAAGTTGAAATCAAAAAAGCCGATTTTCTAACAACAAGGAAGATTTGGATTTTTGATATGAATGAATTCTCACAGGACGAAAACAGATACTTATAAAATTGTGTGCTAACTTTTTTGGCAGATAAGAAAGCATAAAACTTTCCTACTGCTCACTGGCTAAAAGCTCGGGCGTCCTGTCGGAACGCCAGTACTAGCACGTCCTGTGCGTCGTAAGTGCAACATCACCTCTGTCTTTCGCCAGGAAGGCCGACTAAGAACAGGCCTTGCGCCTAACGTCGGCATACCCCTTTGAAGGGGCATGTTTTCTTTAACGAGAAGCCAAGTTTTCTAAATAGTTAAGTAAATGAATGATAGCGTAAGTAGGTTATTATTTTTGAATATTCAGACTTTTAATAAGACGAATAGACATTGACAAACGATGAAGAAAAGAGTAAAATATACACCCATATCAAAAAAATCATTGATATTTAATCATAACATCTTTTGAACCAAAAGTCAATAATTTTTAAAGATCAAGGAGGAAATGTGTATATGTTTTTACCCAAAATGTTACATTCTCTAGATTCTTCAATGTTGGAAAAATATACGGATGAAATAGTAGAGGTAAACCAAAAAGCAAAAGAATTTGGGCTCGTGTTAACTCGGGATGAAATAAAAAATATCATTATTTCTAGAAATCAAGTCCTCCATAGCTATGGTCGAGTGGAATTAGGAGTTGACGTAATAAAAGAGTTAGCAGAGGTTTTTTGTGCTTCTCCCTATGTCGATGATAAGAATTATGTATCCACTCTATATGAGCTGCAAGAAATATTTTATTACATGAAAAATGAGACGGAAGATAAGCTTGGCGACTCTCCATTGATTGGCATTATGAAGGATTACTTTGATGATGTTTGTAGGGGTTCTTTGGAAATTTTAAAAAGCAAGCTTGATGAATTTGCGGAACAGTTTAGAAGTGATGCCCGATTTAGGAAGTCATTGCTTGGAAGATAGGAAAGTGTAACTAAGGCACTCACTATCAAAAGCTTTGCGAATGCCAAGTTTTCCAAAAAGGGGATGAACTTTAGTGAAATCAGAAAAACGATCCAATGGTCAGTCTTTAGTGACACAAGGAAAGATAAATCAAGCTCGTCTATTACAAAACCAGTATACGATATCCATTTTAAATGAAGGGTTACGAGTAGGTTTACTAAATAATGAAGATGTATACGGGATACAAAGGCAATTGATGTCTATATTAGAGAATTTGATTAGACGGTACACCCAGGGAGAAAGTTCTTCTGTAACGTCTGAAACAGCTGTTAGTATATTATCTTCTGTTTTATATGCTGTAGATGCGTATCTGTTACATTTTAACGATCCGGAAAAAGCGATCGACGTGTTAAAAAAAGGCAATGTAAAAAATGTATATGACCAAGGTATAGATTTGATCCGCCATTGTTTTGAGGAAACAAAGCAGCTCTATAAAGAAATCAACAATAATAAATTGGATGTTGCAGTAGAAGCTTATAATATAACGATTGATGAATCAATCCCTGTGTTTCTAAAGAAATATGGTATCATTTTCGATGCACATAATACGATGGCAAGTATTGATTATCCGTTAGCGATCGATGATATGAGCATTCAAGGTGTTTATTACCTTAAGCAATATGTAACACATTTAAAAATGGAAAACCAATTTTGCCTTTTATTTAACAAAGATGATCTTCAACAGATTTTGGTTAACTATGGGAGAATATGTGGGTTCGACTATCGAATAGAACTATTCAATATATTTGAGTTGGTATTAAATAATGCGGTTTTTTCCGTTTTATCAGGCGGACACGCCAGCCAAATAAACATCTCTATAAATCAATATAAACAGTTAGAAGATTTGTTTAATAAGTTGGAAGATAGCCAGCTTCAGTCTGTTATTTTAAAAGCCGTAGACCGAATACGCGATCATTTCCATATGAATGATGCGCAGATGATTGACTATTTGCATCAGTGTGGAGAAAACTTAGTGCAGAGGGTTAAAAGTGTTGCGGAGCATAACCGCCTTGGGACAGTGGTTATCGTGGAAAAGGAATTAAAATCGAAACCCATTGTAACAACATTCAAAGCGTCCGATAGAATGAGTGATCATCGCTTTCGATTATTAATTGAAAAAATCATGAATTGTGAAAAGACAGTGGATAAGGTTGACTTGATTCGAAAAAATTTTCATTCCCTTCATGATTATATCGATATGCTGAATACCGACTGTTTGTTGAATGATGAATATAAAGCACTTTTTAAGACTTTTGGCGATATAGAACTAGCTATTTTGACAAAGATAGTATTCTATGAGGAATTACGGAATGATTCAACGGATTTATCATCTCTCTATGTCGAGGAAAAGAAGTATGAGAACGAATGGCAGAACCATTTTATTGAATTTATTAGGAGTATCGATATGAATAGAAAGGGTGCCATTGAGAAATATGTTTATGATATTGATTATGAAGAAATTAGTTTTTACTAATATCGAATTGTAAAGTGACTGTATTTAGCCTAGAACATCAATTATACTCTTGTAAAATAATAAATAGTTGAAACAATTAGTATTAAGCCAAATGATGGGATTTCTTAATGAAGAAGAAGGGGTTTTAGGTAGATTCTAAAGTAAAGAAGAATTACATCTGTGAAGTATTTTGTTAAAAGGATTTAAGCGCTGAAAAAACACGAACATACAAATCCATTCAGAGAGTAAATCTGGCAGCAAGCCCCTTTTTTATCTCGTCCCTAGTTAATGTTGTCCTTGTAACAATTTAAACCGATGACTAATGCAGCAGTAAGAGGATATTGCTGATAATGTAAGATTGTTAAATGAAAGTTCACTTAACTTGACACGATAACCATTAAATGATAAATTTTGATTGATCAATCAAAATAAAGATTGGTCAATCAAAATGGAGGTGATCATATGAGTGATAAAGTGGATGAATTTGATAATATGCCCCGTTGGTTTCAACGTTTAATTCCGTTAATAAGTGCTATTTTGTCTATACTTGCATTTTCATATGTTATATACCTGTACAATCAAGAATCGTTAGAATTAATGCAATGGGTTCGTTTGATTATCTTTGCGATGATGAGTGTGGTGTTCATACTTTCTGTCATTTTTTATTTTTTTAATGCTGAGTTGGCTTGGAAAGGCTTTATCGGAACTTTGGGGTTGTTGCCCATATTACTTTTCTTGCAGTTTATTGTATTTCTTCTGACGATGATAAGAATGATAATCGATGCTATCTTTCAAGGAAGCCTTCCCGAACCGATTCAAATATTTATTGAAAACTACCCAAGCAAATTTGATGTTGTTATATTATCGGTGCTTTTTATTGTTTGGATCTTATGGATTATTAATAAGATGAGAAGAAAAAAAGACTAAGGACACGGAGGTATTACTATGGAGGATCAACCATCGTTTATAGCGGAAGCAAGGCGAAAACAAATTATACATGCTACGATTAAGGTACTTGATGAAATCGGCTATGTAAATATAAGTCTAGCTAAAATTGCAAAAATGGCTAAGGTAAGTACAGGATTAATCTCCTATCATTTTAAAGATAAGGAAGATGTATTGAATCACACATTAGTTTATTTAATGAAAATACACTTTGACTATATTAAAGAAAGAGTATCAAAAAAAGAATCTGCCTATGATCAACTCATAACTTTTATTGAAGCTTCTATCGCTTACCAAAGAACGCATAGCGTCAATAATATCGCACTGATTGAGATTATTTTTAATGCACGTACAGAGGATAATGTTCCTTATTATAAGTTATCGACTGAGGAAGAAGATCCATTGTATACGTATTTGCAAGAGATCTTACTTGATGGACAAAAGACAAAGGAGTTTTCTGCATTTAATACAAAAAGTCTTTCTATGATGATACAAGGAGCCATCTCTGAAAGTATGCTGATGAATGGAGAAGGATTTGACGTAGAAGCATATAAAAATGATTTAGTTACGATGGTGACAAAAATGGTGAAATAAATGCCTGACACACTCGTTTGTAAATGATTTTATAGAGGATGTTCAAAAAGTCCGGTAAAAATGACACTGCATTAGGGGAACTTCGACTAAATACCGACACGTCCTG
>NZ_JBPPZG010000018.1:0-32179 GCF_051918545.1 Pseudogracilibacillus amylolyticus (SeqCode)
GGTGCGTAAACTGCTTGATGTCTGCTGTATTTAAGTCATTAGAAGCCCCTTCAAATTGCATCAGCAATTAGTGGGGGAGGTTCACTATTCTTTACACTACTTATCTTACCATTAAAATCCTTTCACTAGAGAGTTTATTTTCACAATAGAGTTTTGCTAAGAAGGTTGAATAGAAAACTGAAGGAACACACAAGATTGTGGACATAAAAAGACCCCGAGTTCGCAAATGTTTATTCGCACGAAAACGGGGTCTAACGAGCAGACGTTTTTTCTATTTCATCTTCTCTGGTAACAAACGGATTGATTCATTCAGCACGTCAAGTTTTCCTTCAATACGATGTAGTAAATAAAACGTAATCGCAATGGGAAAACTGAGTTCTGTTATAAATGTCACCCATGTTTCCATCTCATTTCCTCCTCACTTTATTAAAAACAGACCAGAGTGATCGTGCCCCTGGTCTGTTTTATTCGAACTTATTGAATTTCCTAGCTCCCATTAGAAGATACACTCTTCTAATGCCTGCTTACTCCTCCATTCCGATATCAATATCTGTCACCGTACGCTCAACAATTCTAGCTCCCTTTTTCGCAACTAGATCTCCTCCAGTTGAGCCGAAGCAATTTTGAGAAATCACTTCATCCATAGCTGCATTTACCGCTTCTGGATCAGCTGGATCAACCGGACTGTCAAGTGTGTACGTAACTGACTTCCCCTCTTCGTTTTCAAAAATCAGTTCTAATTTCTTCATCTTTACCCTCCTTCCTGTTTACTTTTATTTTACATTTGCCTTAATATTGGGAGATTTCTGAGCTGTCTGAGCGCTCAACTCCATAAAGCGGCAATGTTTGTAACCCGGCTAATGCATGAGCTACATCGTACAATTGATCTGCTGTTGCGTCCGTCTTCACGTTGTTAAACGATTTTACTTTAATAATGACATTGCCTGATGTTGGATGAACTCCATTGTCTAAGGCAAGACGCAATTGGGAACGAATGATTCTGCTTACTGCCATTCCTCATCACCTCGCTTTCACTACTACAATCGTGAGTCAGAAAGAAAAGGTGTGATAATTTTTTAAAAATAATCGTCGACCCTTGTTTGAGTCCTGGTCCATACGCTTTGTACCTTCTGAGTCAAAGGGGAGTACAACAATCTCCCCTATTGTTTATGAAATTATATGTTAAACATCCTATTTCCAAAAATAACCGTTTATAAAAACGAATAATTTTACTTCTTTTATAGAAAATATGACCATGAGGAACTTTTACTACAGTTTTTAACGATCAGAAAGAGGAGGAGTATTATTGAAATACGTAAGATTCATTTTACTAATTGTTATGTCTGTATCCATCCTGCAAGGGTGTAATACAGCAAAGGAGAAAGCCGATAAGGCTGAAGATAAAACAGAAAATGTCAAAAATGCAGCCGAAGATAAAACAGAGAATGCAGTTGAAGATATAAAGCAAGACGATCGCAAAGGAACAAATAATACCAATAATGAGAACGACGAAAATACTGACGAATATGACGAAGAAAAATTTAAATTGGATAATGAAACCGTCCCATTTACATTTCACAAGTTTAAATTAAAAGCCACATACGAAAACGATAAAGAATATAAAGCTAAATTTGAAAAAGAAGAAGATGATTATCTAGAGGCGGAATTTAAAGACGAAACTAATAATGAGGAACTGGAAGGAAAAGCAGCTTACGATCATCTAAAGGATAAACTAGAAAAGTTAACTTTCGATCAACATACGGATAAGAATAAAGTAATTGAAGAAGTGACTAAAGAATTTGATTTAAATCCTGATTATAAAAGCTTGAAGTTAAAAGTACGGTTTGAAGACGGAACGGAAAAAGAATATATAAAATAGTTATTTTCCATGATAAGTGTTGATAGTTAGCACTTATCTTTTTTTCTAAATCATGCCAACGTAAAAGTTATTAAAAATAGAGAAGAATAGAAAAAGACAGGAACAACATTTTGGGAAGTAACCAATAACCAAAAAAGTTGCCTTTACCTTTGATGATGTATTTTACACCATAAGTACGATGAGAGAAATAAAATATTTCATTACATCAAAGCATTCTTTTAATAGTTTCCCTTGCCGAAACATTTCATGAATAACTTAATTACTTAATGGAAAATTTAATTATAATAAAAAACTTTAATCGAGTGTGAGAAAAATGTTACAGCAATTATTTCAAGGAATTTTATTAACTGTTGTCATTACATCTTTTCCAAATTCAAAGAATGTAGAGGAATTTGGCTATTCAATCGAAATGTTACCATGGGAAACAGTAAATGAAATAATCCCTAATAAGAATTTTTTCACAATTATGGATGTGGATACAGGATAGAAATTCAATGTGCAAAGAAGAGCAGGTAGCAGACACGCCGATGTCCAACCAGTTACCGACAATGATACAAAAATCATGAAAGAAATATATAACGGAAAATGGGATTGGAAAAGGAAGGCCATTATCGTCATCGCAAATGGTCGTTGGATCGCAGCTTCTATGCATGGTATGCCACACGGTGCAGGAGCTTTAAACAATAATTTCCCGGGGCATTTCTGTGTTCACTTTTATGGCAGTACAACTCATTTGACAGGTAAAATGGATTTGTCACACAAGTTAATGATTTATAAAGCTGCAGGAAAACTTGAAGATTATATTAATCGCGGAGAACCAGAAGATATTGTGAAAGCGTTAGTCACTGGAATTAAGCAACAAGATGCAGACATAATGAAAAATACTTCAACTAAACAAATGGATTGGAATAAAATTAATGATGAAATAAAAAATATTAAATTAACTGACATAAACATCGTTAATGAACTCCCACTCTTTCATGAATTTGAAATAAAGTTGGATTGGGTAACCAAAGATAATCATCTAGAAAGTTATGAGGGGAAAATTTCTGTAGTTCGACTTTCACCTATAGATCCTTGGAAAGTAGATAATGAGAAATTTTTCCGGGAATTATTAATAGCTGACCCAAAATAAAACAAGAGGACAAAAATTTTTTATGCAAGAAAAGACGAACTATGTTGTTAGATTTATCCACAGTTTCGGAAATATATTTCGCTTTTTACAGGCACGGCCTAAAGCTCCTCGTTTCAAGTCGCTACAGAGAGACTTGGGGACTGGCACGATCATCCCATCGGAACATTTACTGTTCTCCACGAACCGACAGAGTCCTAACGTTTGGCGTTGGACTCAATTTTTTTCGGTGGGACGGAAGCATAGCTAGTAACCGCTTTTAGTCTACGAAGAATCTACGTATATTTCCTATGCTTAATTACATATGTTCGTTCTTTCAGACGCTATTTATGTCCCAGCTTCTTAGTTTCATTCCGCCCTTCCTTCTTAAAGTTAATTTCCTCAAATATTTGGGAGGATAGGAGAAATATTAGTGCCTCCTTTTTGGATGAGTTATTGGTGATACAATTAATGAAGCCCGTACGATCCCGTTCCAAAAGAAAAAACGCCTCTATTTGAACGTTTACCTATAGAAATTATTCGCAGTAAAAATCGTACAATAAAAGTTTTCCAAGCCCCTTTCTTTAATCTCTTTTTGTATAAATAAGCCACATAAACTTGAAAATCGGTAACATTCGCTTCCAACGAAATGGCTGTTTAATTATTCGGTATAACCACTCCAAATTTAATTTTATCCAAAAATCAGGGGCCCGCTTAACTTTTCCCGCGAACACATCTAAACTTCCGCCTACTCCCATAAAAATTCCTTTTGAAAATGCTGGTAAGTTTTCATAAATCCACTCTTCTTGTTTAGGAAATCCTAATGCAACAAAAATAAAATCAGGTTCTCCATCTTTAACTAAATTCACGATGGCAGCATCCGATTTATCAAAAAATCCGTGATGTCTACCTGTCACTTTTATTCCCGGATATTGTCGTTTTATGTTACTCACCGCTGCTTTATTTACCTCCTCAGAGGCGCCTAGAAAAAAACATTTTGCTCCAGATTCATTTGCAAACTCTAACATATCCTTCATCAGATCGAATCCGGCTATCCTTTCTATTAGAGGCTGCTTTTTATGTTTAGCTGCAAGAATAATCCCAATCCCATCTGGTACGACAAAGTCCGCTGATTGAACAATCTTTTTATACGATTTATTTCTTCTAGTCTCCATCACAATTTCCGGATTTGCTGTTACAATGAAACATTTTTCATTGGAAGTGAAATGGGTCTTTACTTGTTTATGTAAAAAATTATACTTACTATTATTAACAAAAGAAATATCCATAATTTCGACTTTCCCGTTATCTTTTACCATATTATTGCAACCCTTCCAAAACATTTAGAAAATACTATTAAAATCTTAATCTTTTTTACCTATTTATATTTACGAAATGACAAAAAAATAGTAGAATATGTAGAGACTGATATAATTCGTCATTATTTTAAATTTTATCATTGTACATCTTTTTTTTCTATTTGTAATAAAACACTCTGCCATTATTTATAATATAAATATAGTGTCTAACTATCCAAAGAAAGATTGGAGATCTAATTATGATTGAAAATAATTCGAGAATCGCTCAAAAGAAAAAGCGTGTTCTCAAAAAAAGATTTAAAATATTATTCCCATTTTTAATTGTTATTATAGCTATAGCTTCATATTCTATGTATTTACATTCTAAAGCCGACAGTGCAATTTCCGAATCACATGATGATATAAATCGGGATAAATCAGATTTACGGGAAGAATATGTTGACCCTAAATTCGATAGTGTGTCTATCTTATTGATGGGGATTGACTCAAGTGAAAAGCGTGGCTCTGATGATGAGGCAAGAACAGATGCGCTAATGGTAGCTACATTAAATAAGGATGAAAAAAGCGTTAAATTGCTTAGTATCCCAAGAGATTCTTACGTATATATCCCGGAAGTTGGTTACGAAACAAAAATTAACCATGCCCATGCTTATGGTGGCCCACGAGCAACAATAGAGACTGTTGAAAATTTACTTAATATTCCTATAGACTATTATATCAGAGTTAATTTCGAAGCATTCATGGATGTAGTTGATGCAGTCGATGGAATTACTGTAGATGTCCCATACGAATTTCAAGAACAGGATTCAAAAGACCGTGCGGACGCCATTCATTTATATCCGGGAGTGCAGAAATTAAATGGTGAAGAGGCATTAGCCCTTGCCCGTACTAGAAAAAAAGATAGTGATGTTGAACGAGGAAAACGTCAGCAAGAAATTATGAAAGCATTAGCTGATCGCGCATTATCCGTCAGTTCCATTTTAAAATATGATGATGTCATTGACGCTATCGGTGCAAACTTAAAAACGAATATGACATTTTCCGAAATGAAAAGTTTCTTCGGCTATTTAACAAACGGAACGAATATGGATATCGAAACATTAAATATCGATGGCGAGGACTATAAACCAGGTTCAACTTACTATTGGCAACTGGATGAACGCTCGCTCGCTAAAACAGTTAATATATTGGAAGAACATTTAGAACTTCCCGTAACAGATTACGGTTATGATTTTGCGGAGGAAGATGAAACAAACGAACAAACAACATACTAGAGAATATAAACGCTTGGGTCTTGATGCACCCAAGCGTTTTTCTTTCATCATGTAATTATAGTCTACGGAATATTCAAAAGCTTGCATTATAACCACGCTGCCTCTAATATTCGTGTTATCATCTTATCCTCTAACTCTTTTTACTAATTTCGTCAAAGGTTTAAATTTACTGTCAATTAATTCAAGTGTTTCAATTAAAATCTGTATCACAATAAGTGAAATCGTTCCAATTAACACCGCACCCCAAACTGTTGACATCGATAATAAAATTGCAGCAACACCAAACATTCCACTTAATACATACATAAAAACAACCGTCTGTCGATGTGTCATCCCAAGTTTTACAAGCCGATGATGTAAGTGAGAACTATCTGGACTTGAAATTGGCCGTTTTTGAATTACTCTCCGGACAATTGCGACAGCTGTATCAAAGATAGGCACTGCCAAAATGAGAATCGGAATGATAAAGGAAATCATCGTAACATTTTTAAACCCGAGAAGTGATAATACCGCAATCATGAAACCTAGAAACAAAGCGCCTGTATCCCCCATAAATACCTTCGCCGGGAAAAAATTAAATGGTAAAAATCCAAGAATACTCCAAAATAAAATGATCGACATACTAAGAACATACACATTATCCATAAAAATTGCCATCACGGCAATCGTAAACAGCGCAATTGCGGATACACCGGCAGCCAATCCATCCAATCCATCGATTAAATTAATCGCATTTGTAATTCCTACGATCCACAAAATCGTCACAAGGGCACTAAACCATCCGAATTCAATTTGTCCACCGAATGGCAAATTAATAAATTCTACTTGCAATCCGCCATAAAAAACAACAATACTAGCAGCAGCAACTTGAATAATAAATTTTGCCTTTGCCGTTAAATGAAATAAATCATCGAAAAAACCGAGTAAAATAATGACGAAAGCACCAATAACAATAGCAAGATGGTGTGGACTTTGCGGTTGAATCAACAATAAACCGACCATAAAACTAATAAAAATAGCTAAACCGCCCAAAGTAGGCATAGGTGAAATATGGACTTTACGCCAATTGGGATTGTCCACAGCATTCAGTTTCAAAGACATTTTTATGATGAGTGGTGTACTTAAACATGCGATTACGGCACACAGAATGGACAAATAAATTATTTTAATCATCAGGCACCTCTACCTTGAAATCATTTTCAATAGTTTTTAACGTTTCATTCAGAACTATTCGTGTTTATGATAAATCGAGTAATTTTTTAATTAAATACGTTTATATACATTATAAACCTCATTCGCACATTTATCTAATGAAAAATTGCTCGATGCGTAAGAATAGAGGCGTTGTCCCATTTGCCTTAATCCATCTGCATGTAAACAGACCGCTTCCCTCATCGCTTCAACAAGACCATCCATATCACTCGTTGCTACTTTCCATCCCAACTCATCTTGATAAATTAACTGTTCTACATCTCCCACATTCGTTGAAATGACCGGCGTTTTCGCACGTGCAGATTCTAACAAAACATAAGGAAAGCTCTCACTTAAAGATGTTAATAAAGTAACATTTGCGATTTTATAAAATCGATCGATATCTTTACGCTCTCCAAAGAAATGAACATGGCCTTTTAAATCAAGTTGCTCGACTAGTTGCATTAATTTATCTTTCAAGCTTCCGTCTCCTAATAATAATAGATGAACATTTTCTGGTTCACTTTTCATCAGTTCCGCAAAAGCTCTAATAGCAAGACAGTGACCTTTTACACTTTCGAGCCGGGCTACTTTAATAAATAAAAAGTCGTTCGGCAAAAACCCAAGCTGTTCACGAAAGTTTTGAGGTTCTTCCAGACTAAATTCTGACCCAATTTCCTCTAAAAAATCGATGCCATTATGAACCGTTCTCATTTGATTCGTATTTACTCCTGCACTCGCTAAAGCAGGATAAAAAGCATGACAAACTGAAATAATTCGGTCTGCATTTTTTAACGATTGCAGATGAAGGCGAGTTAATAATTTACCGTATAATCCTTTATCTTGAAAATCAAAAAACGGATCACTGTGAACCGTTATAATCCAAGGAAGCTTCACTTTTTTCTTCAACATGTTCATGTACACATTTGCCCGCGGACCATGTGTGTGAACATGCGTAATGTTTTCTTTTCGGATAAATTGTTCGATTTTTCGAAGTAAAGGCATACTGAATCTTGTCCCATTTTCAAAATATATTGTTTCGATATTCGCTGCCTTTGCCCGTTGATAAAGCTCTGCCCTCTCCATTACACCAAGGACACATGAAACAGAACCAGCTTCTTTAAACTTCCCGAGCATACGCAAAATATGATACATTCCACCACCTGTTTCATTCCCTGCATTTAAATGCAAAATTTTCACTCTCTGTTCTCTCCCAATTCGTTTTATTTGTTCCTCAATATAACCAATTGGGTGTACAAATATAATCTTGAATAAATCGAATCGGCTTTGACGATAATGAAAAAGACAGTATTTTACGTCAGGTGTGGATAACATGACTAAAGCGGAACGAGTAATTTTTATTATCATTATTTTGTTACCAATTATCGATATCATCACATCGTTTACGACAAATTTGCCATTATCATTCGGTGCATTATTAAGAACAGGCTTCATGTTCTTTTTATTTATTTTTATCGTTAATTATCTTCGACCAACAGTCAATAAGTTGTTTTTATTTAGCTTACCGTTGCTTAGTATAACATTAACTTTTCTCATTAATTTTGTGTTAAAACAACCTTTCTATATTACAGAGGAAATCCAATTTATTGTAAAAACTGCTTACTTTGTCATGATGATTTTCAGCGTATTTGTAATTTTAGAAAAGCGACTGGTAAAAAAAGATGTGATTTTACAAGGAACAGCAATTGCATCCATTATCGTAGGTGCCTCCTACTGGACTGCAATCTTGACAAAGACGGACATCACCAGTTATACGTATGTAAAAGCAGGATATTCAGGATGGTTTTATTCAGCAAACGAACTAAGCGTCATTGTGATTATCTTACTTACTTTAGCGATCATTCATTTTCATGCAAGTCGATCCGCTCTTTCATTGGTTGCATTTGGCTTTATCCTTTCGATGACTCCAATGATTGGAACGAAAACAGCTTTTTATGGCGCAATCATAATCATCCTAAGCTATCTTGGTTTAATCATTTTCATGAAACAATTAAAACAAAACTTACCTTTACTGGCTGTCACTGTTTTCAGTATCTTTTTCTTACCACTTACACCTTCTATGACAAATATGACATCCGTTGATTCACCAGTTGAGAAAACAAAAAGTACGGAACAAGAAATGAAACAGCAGCTAATGAGTTCCAGAGATATCTATCTTGGAGAAAAAAAAGCGGACTATTTACAAGCTCCTTTCATTCGAAAATTGTTTGGACTTGGCTATGCAGGTGATTATCAAAAGAGTCCCAAAATGATCGAAATGGATTTTTTCGATTTATTTTTTAGTTACGGAGTGGTTGGTACATTCATTATTTTGTTTCCCCTACCTGTTTTACTAAATAAACTACTCATTTATCGGTTCACCATTCCTTATTTTCTTTTGCTTTTAACTGTTGCGCTCATTGGAGGCATCGCTTTTGTCGCAGGCCATGTTATGTTTGCGCCGGCGGTCATGACGTATGTTGCTATTTTAGTTATTATGATCGGTCTAGAAGCGAGGGAAGCTGCATGAAAAAAGTTTCCATCATTGTTCCGGTATATAATGCAGCTGCTTATCTGGAAGTATGTATAACAAGTATTTTAAGACAAACGTATAAAAATCTTGAGATTATTTTAGTTAATGATGGCTCAACAGATGAAAGTGGGAACATTTGTGATCAATATAAGGACACTGACCCACGAATCACTGTCATACATCAAGAAAATGCCGGCCCGTCTGCTGCACGAAATACAGGTATCGAACGAGCAACTGGAACGTACTTACAATTTGTTGATGCAGATGACCGGATAAAAGAAACAACGACACAGCAATTCATGCATTTCATGGAAACTTATGACGCGGATTTAGTTATTTGCGGGTATGAATCAGGAAATCAACTACTTTCGCCAACGGTAACCGGTTTTTTTACTAAAGAAGTATTTTTAAATCATATCGGGCTTTTGTATAAACAGATTATTCTACCTTCTCCATGTAATAAGATGTACCGGCTAGAAAAAGTAAAACATCATGGAATTCGTTTTCCATATAGTCATTCTTTTGGAGAAGATTTATTATTTAATCTAAATTATATCGAAAATAGTACATCATTTTATATATTGCCAAGCAGTTTATACGTATATGAGCAAAATCCGCACTCCTTAACTAATTCTTATATCGATAATATGTTTGAAAAGCAGAAAAAACTTTATAACGATGTAAGAATGTTTTTAGAAAAAAACGATAGTTGGACACATGATAACATCGCGCATCTTGAAACAATTTTTGCAAATGGAGTAATTCATGCTATAACGAATCTTTTTCATCAAGGGAGTCCCCTCTCTACGAAAGAACAGAAAAATCAGCTAAAGATCATCTGTAATCATTCTGATGTTATGATGAAGTCTCCTTATTTTACCAGTAGTGTCCAAGCAAAATTAATCGGCACCTTTATACGAAAAAAAGCATATCGACAAGCTTTTTTATTTTTTAAATTAAAAGAATTTATGCGAACGAGACTTAGATGGATGTTTGTCCTACTGCAGCAGGTTGATAAGAGGTGAAATTACATGACTCAGGTAATGATTTATGCTTATACAGCAAATAATTTGGGAGATGATCTTTTCATTCATACCATCTGTACACGCTATCCGAACACAAAGTTCTTATGCTATGCACCTAATAACTATCAAACAACATTTAACTATTTGCCAAACCTAGAGATCATTCCAAATAACCGTATTTTGAACAAGTTCATTCATGCTGCTTTAAAACCGTTTAACAAAGAATTTTACTTACGAGAACAACTAGCCAAAACTTGTGAGATTGGTGTATATATAGGTGGGTCTATTTTTATGGAGCAAACAGGTTGGGAAAAAGAAGCTCAACAGGTGCAAACGATGAAAAATTCTCATGACTCGTTTTTCATTTTGGGAGCTAATTTCGGACCGTTTCAAAGCAGAAAGTTTTATCAAACATATGAAAAAAATTTTCAGGGAATAACTGATATTTGTTTTCGAGATCATCAATCAAAAGAATTATTTACCCATTTACCCGTGCGGCAAGCAGCTGATGTCGTTTTCCAATTAAAAGATACATTTTCTCACGGAAAACCGAAAGAACAGATCCTTATTTCCGTTATTTACCCTTCCATACGAAAGGACTTAAAAAAATTTGATGCTTCCTATTTTAAAGGGATAGCCAATATTAGTATTCATTTAATAAATCAAGGATATGACGTGTTGTTAATGGCTTTTTGTCAAGAGGAAAAAGATCATTTAGCAATGAATGAGATTCTTTCACTCATTCCAAAAGCATTGCTTCATAAAGTGAACACGTATACATATCAGACAAATTTGCAAGAAGCAATCTCTAAATTAAGCGAGTCTAAAGCTATAATTGCGACACGATTTCATGCAATGATTCTTGGCTTGTTTTTTCATAAGCCGGTGTTTCCAATTATTTATAGTGAAAAAATGAAGACGGTTTTAGAAGACATAGAGTTTCCGAATTTGTATTCGACGATACAAAACATCGATTCAGTTACCCCGTCACAAGTAACGGAAACATTTTATCAAGAACCATTAGATATCCAAAATTTTATCAAAAGTTCAGACAAGCAGTTTGATATGCTCGATCAATTTTTAAATTAGTGTTGAGGGTTTACATGATGAATAAGAAAGAGAAATTATTAAACGATACAATTCTATACGGAATTGCCAATTTCGGATCATCTACATTAACTTTTTTAATGCTGCCGTTATATACTCGATATTTTACTCCCAAAGATTTTGGGACATGGGATTTAGCTATTACGACGATTACTTTACTCATCCCTTTTATTACATTTGAACTAACAGCTGCGACCTATCGTTGGCTTCTTGATAAACAAACAAATTATTCAAAGCAAACGATCATATCGACCGGATTTTTCCAAATTTCACGGCATTCACTTCTGTTTAATTTGCTTGCCATCTTGGTATTTTACATTAGTAATTTTACTTATAAATGGGAAGCTCTCTTATTGCTTAATGTGATGATTTTTAGTAGTTTTGTTCAACAAAGCGCGCGCGGTCTAGGACATAATCGATTATTTGCGTCATTAGGAATTATTCAAACGTCTATTGTGATAAGCTTAAATTTACTTTTTATCCTCTATTTAAAACTAGGTATCGAGGCTCTATTTTATGCAAATAGTATTGCAGGTATAAGTATCATTATTCTCGCTTGTTATCGCATGAATTTTTTGCAATATCTCCTTACCAGCAGTGTTTCTGGGACGTTGCTTAAGGACTATATGGCATATGCGATACCAATAATTCCTGCTGCTGCAAGCTGGTGGGTCATGACGATGGCAGATAGATGGATCATTGCGACTTTTTTAGGCGTTTCTGCAAATGGAATTTACGCGATTGCGATTAAGATCCCTGCAGTCCTCTTAATCATCAACTCGGTCTTTTCTTTAGCTTGGAAGGACAGTGCTATTCTTTCATTTCAAGCAAAGGATAAAGATTCATTTTTTTCAAAAACATATGAATACTATTTTCGGCTTATGGCAACTTCTGTTATTTGTTTAATCTTAATTGCAAAACCGGCCATTCGTATTTTTATAGGGAATGAATTTTTTGAAGCATGGAAATATAGTGGATTCGTTCTAATTGCAACACTTTTTCACTCACTGGCATTATTTTGGTCTGCTGGATTTCATGGAGCCAAAAAAACGACTGCCATATTGTCTACCACTATAGTAGGAGCAGTCGTTAATTTAGTATTGAATATATTACTTATTCATTATCTTGGTCTATATGCCGTCGCTATTTCGACTTTAATTGCCTTTTTCTTAACTTGGGTTATTCGGGTCCGAGTCGCAAAAGAACTATTCACCATTACTTTTAATAAATGGGATTTTTTAATTCTTTTTTCTGTTATGTTCGTCGCCTTATTTATACCGTTCTATGCAAAAAATATCACATTAGCCATCAGTATTGTAGGCAGTGTCTTACTATTCTTTATATATAACCGAAAATTAATAGCTTCTATTTGGTTCGCTATCGTCAAGAGATAGACTTATATCCGTTTTCCATTCTTTTGGGCTTATAGTTAGTATGTTCAAATAATGCTTTTACAGTTTTTTCTGTTGCGTTACCATCATCCCATTGGCAAAATTGCTCATAAAACTCCTCATACTTCGTTTTATACTCGTTGCTAATTTTATCAATATTTTCAATCGAATATATCACTTCATCTGTATTCATTAATAGTGGACCTGGAAGATCTTTATTAATATCTAAATAAAACCCTCTTAATTCATCACGATATTTTTCTAAATCGTATGTGTAAAATAAAATTGGTCGTTTTAAATTACTATAATCAAAAAATACAGAAGAATAGTCTGTAATTAACATATCAGACACTAAATATAACTCCGCTATATCTTCGTAATGTGAAAAATTAAATGCGAATCCTTCCCATGCGGATAAGTCAATATCATTTGCAATAAAATAATGCATTCTTAAGAGAATAATATACTCATCACCAAGCCGTTCCTGCATTTTTTGTAAATTTAATTGGAGCTCGAAGTTATACTTTCCCTTTGCAAAATAATCATCATCTCGCCATGTCGGAGCATATAAAATAATTTTCTTATTCGTCGGCAAATTTATTTTCCTTTTTAAATCTAAAATATCTTCTCTGTTATTTTTCTGATACAAAACATCATTTCTAGGGTAACCGAATTCCAGCAATTCCTTATCGTACTTAAAGGCACGACGAAAAATGATAGATGAATACTCATTCGGTGAATTCAAAAAGTCCCATCTTCTCGATTGGTAATAAAAATTTTCTTTATATTTGGGATCTGCTGAGTGAATCTCATCCATGTCAAAAACTAACTTTTTTAGAGGAGTTCCATGCCATGTTTGCAAGTAAATATTACCTTCTCGTTTCTCCAAATACTTTGGAAGTCGTGAATTACTTATCCAGTATTTTGCTCTTGCAAGATAGTAAAAATATCGTAGGCTGAACCGCTTCACCTGAATGGCATTCCCAGGAATATTCTTTTTTTCTCTGAAGCTCCAAACACACTTGTACTCCGGGTAATTTTCCTGTATATATTCATAAATATATTTAGGATTATCTGAATAACTTTTCCCTAAAAAGCTCTCAAAGAAGACGAGTTTCTTTTTTAACGGAAGTTTCATAAATATTCTTCGATACAAAAAAAGTTTTCTGTCTTTTCTTAACCTAATTCGAATATCCCTAAACAAATGATGCCTCTTCATCACGTTCTTAAACTTATGCATATTTCCACTTACAATCGTCTTAATTTCTTTCTTCAATATTCTATCGTATGAATCAAGTATTTGCTTATCCATTAGTATAATCGCTTTATATAATACAGGAAAAATTGCATTAATAGCATCATTATCATAAAAATAACTGATAATTTCTTTCCGATAAAAGTTTAACAAGTTTCGATCCAATCCATGATGAGCTTCCTCTTCAATTAAGTTAAACTTTAAATCTGTATAAGCTAATAGAAAATCCTCAATTCTTTGCTGCGGACTCAATTGGCTTAAAGACGGATCCGATATTGGGTCATTTCGTTTTCTATGAAAATAAATAGCCTCTTCTAAATAAAGCACACAATCACATTTTTCAAAAGCCGGAAACAAAAAGTCTAAATCCGAAAAACATTGTAAATTGCTAGCGAATTTAATATTTTGTGTTACGATAAATTCTCTATTAAAAAGTGTATTTAACACTGAGTTGTTTTTTGTTAAATCAAACCGTTTTGCTGTATATACTTTTGGTTTAAATAGCCCACGAAATGTAATCGTGAAACCGCTACTTAAGTCTGTAGTTTTTATCTTCCCTTTAATGATTTGATGTTTTCCAATATTACCTACTAATAGTTCAATTGTCTCAGGGGGTATATAATCATCACTGTCCAAAAAATAAATATAGTCACCAGTCGCTTGTTGAACTCCAAAATTCCGAGCAAATCCCACACCTCTACGTTTCGGTAATTGATACAACTTTATCCTATTATCTCTCTTTTTTAACGTATCTAGTTGAGTCGTACAAACCATATTACTTCCATCATTAATCAAAATAATTTCTATGTTTTTGTGAGTCTGTTTAATTACTGAATTTATACATTCTTCCGCATATTTTTCCGTATTGTAAACTGGAATTATTATTGATACCTTTCCCATCATGCACTCCCCTTCTTAAATCAACATAATACTATACCTGTTTATAATTAACCATGCATTAAAGACCCTTATATCTATTGAAAAGAGAGAGAAAGGACTTTCAAGTACACATCATATAATTATGCCTAAATACTCAGATCCTAATGGTTCCATTATCAAATATAATTATCCGTTTAAATCAAGCAACAAAGTCAGATTTTTAAATTTTTTAATTATTATTTAACTATTTGCTTTAATGTCGAATCAAAATTAAATTATTTACGTAAGAAAGAAAGGCTACGAATTATTTTTTCAGTAGCCTTTGAATAATTTTATTCTGTATATAAAAAATGTTCATGTATCCATATATTATAATTATTTAATGTCCCTTTATACCAAACATTGTTTCCAACTAAATCCGTTTGAGATACTTTAAAGTCCTTATTTTTAAATTCGCTTAAATCATCATATATACAGTTTTTTTCTCCACCCCATGGTTTATTATAAGCTTTTCCAGCCCCTGTTAACAGAAATGTTTTAGCATCATTGTCTACAAAAGTATGATAATGAACAGATACATCATTAGCTTTCATCCATCCTAAAGTATTATGAACTGCACTTGGCTCATCACTTAGTAAGTAAAATAATTGGTCATTATAAGTTGCTTGCCTTTTTATATAATAAACAGCTTTTTTAAATTTGTTTGATGATTCCTTTAGAGATAAGTTTTTTGGTGTACGATAAATATATGATTCCCGAGCTCGAATATGTCCAAGAGCGCTAATCGGTCTTACTTCACATTTATCTTCAACCACTTTTTTTGTATAAAAATCATTAATTTCTAGTTTATTCTTTATATTTTTTCCTGTTATAATTCTTCTTTGATTTTCTATCGCTAATTTCTTATAATTTTTCCGACCTTCATTATCAAGTTTTTGCCACTTATTTAAGAACTCTTCATATTTAGGTATAATTTCTTCTACAGTTCCATAATCCTTTACCATTCCATATTCTAACCATAAGATTTTTTCACAAAATTTTTTCATTTGTCCTATTGAATGGCTGACAAAAATCATTGTTTTACCTTCTTGTTTGAATTCTTGCATTTTTTTTAAGCTTTTTTCAGCGAATGCTTTATCCCCTACTGATAAAGCTTCATCAATTATTAAAATATCGGGGTTTACATTCACCGAAATAGCAAATCCTAGTCTGGATTTCATCCCACTTGAATATGATTTTACAGGTTGATCAATGAAACTTTCTAATTCGGAAAACTCTATAATATCATCTTCTAAAAGTTTAATTTCATCTTTATTGAAACCTAACATTAATAGTTTTAATTCAATATTATCCCTTCCTGACAAGTCATTTTTCAGGCCGGCCGAGACAGCTATAAGCGATACTTCGCCATTAACTTTAACTGAGCCTGAGGTTTCTGGTACAATTCCAGCTATAATATTTGAAAGAGTTGATTTCCCCGAGCCATTTATCCCAATAAAACCTATGACTTCACCATGACTAGCTTCAAAATTAATATTTGTTAGAGCGTAAAAATCCTCTCCATAATTTCTGGGAGAAGCTAGATCTAGAATTCGTTCTTTTGTATTATTATATAATTTATATTTCTTTGTTAACTCCTCAACGATAATTGCTTTTTCCATTTCATCAATCCTTATAAATAATCAATGAAGTATCTTCTAAACCTTATATGAAGCATAGATCCAAACAAAAACAGTATTATTACTAACCCCCAAAAATACAATGAATATTGCCAATGAGTTAGAACATACCATTCAGTACCAAACAATGCTGAACGATAGCCTTCAATCAAATAATAAATAGGATTTAATTTCATAAGCTTCATAATAATAGGAAAGTTATTTAATATTGTAATTGGCCATAGTACGCCAGATAAATATAAAAGCATTCTCAATGTTGAATTTAAAAACATATGCACATCTCTAACTATTGTTGATAAGGTTGATGTTATCAACGAAATCGCAAATAACAAACAAATTGATGCAAATAAAAAATAAAAAAGCTGTAAATAGTATATAGTTACAAAATATCCAGTAAATTGTAGTATAATTATAGATACTAACAACATGATTAAATGGATATATAACTTAGAAAAAATTACAAAGTTGGGAATTACACTTAAAGGAAAGTTCATTTTTGAAAGCATTCTTAGCCTTGAATAGATCGATTTAGATCCTTGAATAATGGATTGATAGCAAAAAATCCACAAAAAGAAACCGGCTAGCAACCATGAAAAAAAGGATACTTCTACTCCCGCTGCCACTTCAACTGGTGCTCTATCTCTAAGTGTTCCAAAAACAAACCAATAAATTAATATTTGAATTGCTGGATTTATTATTTCCCAAGCCATGCCAAGATAGTTATTTTGATTTTGACTTTTTAACTCATATAACGACAAACGTCTTATTAAATAAAAATGTTTAATTTGCTCATTTATCACAATTAATGCTGATTTCATAATTTTCCCTTTCCAACTCTTGATATATAGAGCATAATTCTTAAATACTTCTGATAAAAGTTAACCATTTACTTTTATACTTTTTTTCACTAAATTTTTCCCTTATATTTATTGCATTCTTTGAAAGTTTATCTCGCATCTCATCGTTTGTGAGGATATCAATTATTTTATTAGCTAATTCCTCTTTATCTCCATCTTTTACTAAAAAGCCATTAACTCCATCTTTAATTATATCTTTTGGTCCATATTTTATTAAATATGAGATAACTGGGGTACCTTCTGCCATACTCTCCGTTATGACCATACCAAACCCTTCTCTTAAAGAAGTCAAAATTGAGCAAGATGCTGACTGAAATACGCTTTTGGGATTTGAACTAAATCCTTTTAAAAATACGTTCGTCTCCAATTCCAATTCTTTTATTAGCTTTTTTAAATTACCCTCAAGCGGACCATACCCATATATTTTATAAACAGCGTCGGGAATTTTGTCCACTACTAATCTGAACGCCTTAATTGATTCTTCTATCCTCTTATCTCTGTGATAACGGGCTAAAGTTACAACAGTTTTGGAATTATACTTTATTTTCTTCCCTTGACTATTCGAGTCGGGGATTAAAGGTTCATAAGCATGGGGTATTACTATACATTTATTTCCCAATTTGTATACCTGTTCTATATCTTCTTTTTGTTCCTCTGTGAACACTATAACTCTGTCAAATTCATCAATCCTTTTGAACAATCTTTTATAAGATGATTCAATTTTATTTATATCTTTATATGGTTTAGATAAATGATTAGCATGGATAACTGCAATTTTTCTAATATTACGATGTTTCACATTCATGATCATTTTATCTAGTCTTCTTAATTCGCAAAATACAACTGGAAATTTAATGTTATTTAGTTCTTTTTCCAGCCATTCTTGTTGCAGCTGATATAAAGTTTTATATGACTGTTTCTCATTATTAAATAATACAGTAAACTCTTCCTTATTAGTATTTATATTTACATGTACGCTAAGAAAGCATTGTCCCTTATGATCAATGTATCTATCTAAACGTGGACGATTAGTAGTCTTGTCCATGTGTCTAACACGTATTAAATTTCCTTTCTCATCGTATTCTTCTCTTTTATTTCTACGTACATTTTCATCCATGTAGTCAATAAACTTTAGACGCTTATTTTCATCAAATCTTTTATATTTTTGATAAAAACCATTTCTATAATATCTAAAGGCAATATCGTTTCCCCTTGGCACTTCTATCTCAGTAAAACCTGTTTCTTTTATTTTATTATGTTCACTTTTCGTTCTTTTCCAGGGTAAGATTACTTTTTTATCTTTCAATGATTCAAAAAAGTTTATCACCTTAACGTTCTTGTCTAATATTTTCTTTTTATACAAATCATTTATTATTTCATTGTGAAATTGTTGATATAAAATTGTGATAATCAAAACCTGTTTGTAATGCTTAGCTAATAAATTTGCTCGTTTGATAGATGCTCGAGTAATACCGCCTCTTTCTAGCTTTAAAGATCTAACTAAAATTACAGGTGTTTTCTCCAAAATAATTCTCCTTTCGAGATATTGATCTTAAAACTATTCTTTATTAAATATTTGCTGAATAAACCTTTTACTCGCTAATCCATCTTCTAAATAACAAAACTCCATGTGAAATTTCTCTATTTTTTTAAATGACATGTCATCTTTTAATTTTGCTATTTCACCTATCAGTTCTTCCGTTGTCTTTACTAAAGGTCCAGGAGCTTGAGCCTCAAGATCAAAATAAAAACCACGTAATTTATCTCGATATTCTTCAATGTCATATACATAAAAAATTATCGGCTTTTTTAAAATTGCAAAGTCAAAAAATACAGATGAATAATCCGTAATTAATAAATCTGCAATTAAATAAAGTTCTCTAATATCCTCGTGATCCGATAGGTCGTAAACAAAACCTTTGTATTTAGATAAGTCAAGATTCTCTGCTATTAAGTAATGAAACCTAACTAAAATAATATATTCATCTGATAGTTCTTCTTTTAATGTTTTAAGATCCATTTGAATATCAAATTTATAACGGCCACGCCCATAAAATTGATTATCTCTCCATGTTGGTGCATAAAGAATAATTTTTTTATCTGAAGGTAAGTTTATTTTCCTTTTAATTTTTGCCATTTCTTCACTGCAGTTACAATTTATTAAGTAATCATTTCTCGGATAACCTAACTCAATAATTTTGTTGTTGAAGTTAAAAGCCCTTCTAAAGATAGTTGTGGAATATTCATTAGGTGAGATTAAATAATCCCACTTCTTTGCTTCATTCAAAAAATCTTTTTTATATTTTTGGGCATTAATTCCAGGCATATAAACTTCATCCATATCAGCAGCTAACTTTTTTAATGGAGTTCCATGCCAAGTCTGTATATAAATAGTGTTCTTTGGTTTAGGTATCCACAGAGGTAATCGGCTATTCGTTATCCAATATTTTGATCTATTCATTAAATATATCCATCTAAAAGAAAATCTGCGAACATATTTTACGTCATAGGCTTGAATCCTATCGATGGATCTTTTCTCAAAACTCCAAAACATTTTATATTCTGGGTAGTTCGCTCTTAAGTATTCGTATATAGCCCGCGGGTTATCACTATATTGTTTCCCCAAAAAACTTTCAAACATAATAAGATTTTTTCTTTTTGGTAAAATATAACCCATTATAGAAAAAAATAGTTTATAAAATATTAATATTTTTTTTTTAATTTTAACGATCAATTTTACCACCATTTTTATTTACTTTCAAATACTTTCTCTACAGTATTCCTAGATGCATTCCCATCGTCCCAATTACAAAATTTATTATAGAATTCCTGATATTTTTCTTTATAGTTCCTTTGTACATTCTCAATATTTTGTAATGACTCAATTACCTCATTTGTATTCTTTACTAAAGGTCCCGGTAGATCATTCTCTATATCTAAATAAAAGCCTCGTAACTTATTCCGGTATTTTTCAAGATCATAGGTGTAAAATAATATCGGCCTTTTTAAATTTGCATAGTCAAAAAATACAGATGAATAATCAGTGATTAATACATCAGAAACCAAATATAGTTCAGCTATATCATCATAATTCGATAAGTCATAAGCAAAACCTTGATAAGATGATAAATCAATTTGGTTTGCAATAAAATAATGCATCCTCAATAATATTATATAATCATCGCCTAACACGCTTCGCATATGATCCAAGTTTAATTGTAATTCAAAGTTATATTTCCCTCTAGCAAAGTAGTCATCGTCACGCCATGTCGGAGCATAAAGTATAACTTTTTTATCAGTAGGAATATTTATAGATTTTTTTAACTGTTCAATGTTTTTTTTATCATTTTTATTGTACAGAATATCATTTCTTGGATATCCAAACTCTAACATTGTCTTTTTATATTTAAATGCCCTTCTAAAAATCTTTGAGGAATATTCATTAGGTGAACTCAAATAATCCCAGCGTCTTGATTGATAATAAAAATTCTGCTTATAATTAGGATCAGCTGAGTATACATCATCCATATCAAAAACAAGTTTTTTCAGTGGTGTTCCATGCCAGGTTTGTAAATAAATGTTACCTTCTCTTTTGTTTAAATATTTTGGTAACCTTGAATTACTAACCCAATACTTTGCTCTTGCTAAATAATAAAAATAAGGTAAACTAAACCGCTTGACCTGTATTTGCTTCCCAGGAATATTTGTTTTTTCATTAAAGCTCCAAACAAATTTATATTTAAGCCCTTCATTCACCATATATTCATAAATATATTTGGGACTATCAGAGTAATTTTTCCCCAAGAAGCTTTCAAAAAATATTAAATTTTTCTTTAGGGGAAGTTTGGTGAAAACTCGTTTATATAAAAATATTAAAAACTTTCGTTTAGACTTAAATGCTTCTTTAAAATCTCTCAAGAAATGATGAAATGTATTAATCTTTTTATATTTTCTTTTGCCTTTGTTAAGAATTGATTTAATTTCTCGTTTTAAAAACCAATCGTATTTCTCATAATTATAGGTATCAATCATTTTTATTGCTTTAGTCAGCGGTTCATAGAGCCTATTTATATTTTTATTATCATAAAAGTAAGTTATAATCTCTTTTCTATAGAAATTCAAAAAATGTTTATCTAGGAAATCATTTGCTAAGTTAATTTCTCTGTATATTTGTTTTAAATTTATATAAGCATTGATAAAACTATCAATTTTATATTCAGGAGCAGACTGGCTTAACGATGGATTAGATACTGGATCATTTCTCTTTCTTTTAAAATAAATAGCTTCATTTAAATATGGAATATTCTCCACAGCCAATAATGCTGGAATTAAAAAATATAAGTCGGAATAAATTTCTATTTCTTCTGAAAAAGACAGTTTATTATTAAGAATAAACTGTTTAGAAAATAAAAAATTAACAGCTGAATTATTTCGGATTAGATTAAAACGATTTTCGGAGAAATTTTTTGGCTTATAAAGACCATCAAATAACAAAGCAAAACTGCTACTTAAGTAAGTGGTTTTTAATCTCCCTCTAATAATGTCATTTCTCCCTATTTTAGACACTAGTAAATCTATTGTATCAGGAGGTAAGTAATCATCGCTATCTAAAAAGAACAAATAGTCACCTTTTGCTTTTCTTATACCATAATTGCGAGCTGCTCCAACACCTTTTCTTTCTTCAAAATTATATAAAATGATTCTTTTATCTTTTCGCAACATATCCATAATAATATTTAACGAATCATCACTACTATTATCATTGATTACGATAATTTCAATATTTTTATATGATTGTTTTAACACCGAATTAATACATTTCTCTATAAACTCAGCTGTATTATATACTGGTATAATTATTGATACAGTCTTCATTCTAGCACTCCTTGTTGTTGGTTACTCTTAAATAAAAAGGTTCTTTAATTATTATATCATATATGTAATTTCCAATTCTAATAACTTTATTAAGTCTTTATACTATTAAAAAATCGTCTTATACAACATTTATGTATAAGACGAAAACTAGAGCTATATAATAAATCAATGGTAGACTTGAAAATACTTTTTAATACCATTAACAATTCCTATTGCAACGTTTTCTTTATATGACGATTGTTTTAACTTTTTGGCTTCATCTTTGTTGTCAATAAAACCTACTTCTACCAGTGCACTTGGTACTTTCGTTTCTCGTATAACATGGAAGTTTCCCTTTTTCACTCCCCTATTTGAGCTCTTCGTTTCTGATATTAATTCTTGTTGAATCGATTTTGCCAATTCTTCACTTTTTTTACTCTCATATTTATCATACCAATAAGTTTCAATACCTTTTGCACTACCATTAAATGAATTTCCATGTATGCTCACAAATATATCAGCATTTGAATTATTTGCAATGCTAGCTCTTTGACTAAGCTCTAAAAACTCGTCTGTTGTCCTAGTCATAATGACATTATAACCGGCATTTTCAAGCAGCTTTTTGGTAAGTGATGAAATGTCTAAAACCAGATTTTTTTCTACAATACCATTTCCACTAGCACCAGGATCCTTCCCGCCATGCCCCGCATCAATTACAACAACTTTACTTTGTGTCGAGAGATACGACGAATGCAACCAAACTGTTGGGCCTTTGCCATTAATTTTTCCACGATACCAAGTATTGTTTCCTACTTTTTCTGTCAAATGGACTTGAAACAACTGCCCTTTATAATTAGTCATGGAAGAGTAAACTGTATCCTTATTGCCACCCCACGCTTTTGTTGTCGCTTTTCCCTTTCCATTGATGTAAAATGTCTTTTTCTTTTTGTCAACACTTACATGTGGATGGGTCGATAAATCAGCAGCTTTTACCCAGCCTACTACGCCTTTTACACTGCTTGGTTCAGTACTTATTAAATAGTATGTTTCACTACCTACTTTTGCTTGTCTTTTTATATAGTAGACTGCATGAGTATATGTTGAGCCGGCTGTGAAAGACTTTCCGTTTATCTTTTCGTAAATTTTTACATTCGCGTTGCGAATATGACCTAAGCGACTTGTGTTACTTTCAAATCTATCGGTTACAAAGCTAGAATGTAACCAAACTGTTGGGCCTTTGCCATTAATTTTTCCACGATACCAAGTATTGTTTCCCACTTTTTCCGTCAAATGGACTTCAAACGACTGCCCTTTATATTTGACCATGGAAGAATAAACTGTATCCTTATTGCCACCCCATGCTTTTGTTGTCGCTTTTCCTTTTCCATTGATATAAAAAGTCTTTTTCTTTTTATCAACACCCACATGCGGATGGGTCGATAAATCAGCAGCTTTTACCCAGCCTACTACGCCTTTTACACTACTTGGTTCAGTACTTATTAAATAATATGTTTCACTACCTACTTTTGCTTGTTTCTTTATGTAGTAGACTGCATGAGTATATGTTGAACCAGCTGTGAAAGACTTTCCGTTTATCTTTTCATAAATTTTTACATTCGCGTTGCGAATATGACCTAGACGGCTTACATAACTTTCTTCAATGTTATCAATATAACTTGAATGTAACCAAACTGTAGGACCTGTTCCATTAATTTTTCCACGATACCAAGTATTGTTTCCTACTTTCTCCGTCAAATGGACTTCAAACGACTGCCCTTTATATTTGGCCATGGAAGAATAAACTGTATCCTTATTGCCACCCCATGCTTTTGTTGTCGCTTTTCCTTTTCCATTGATATAAAAAGTCTTTTTCTTTTTATCAACACCTACATGCGGATGGGTCGATAAATCAGCAGCTTTTACCCAGCCTACTACACCATTTACACTACTTGGTTCAGTACTTATTAAATAGTATGTTTCACTACCTACTTTTGCTTGTCTCTTTATATAGTAGACTGCATGAGTATATGTTGAGCCAGCTGTGAAAGACTTTCCGTTTATCTTCTCATAAATTTTTACATTCGCATTGCGGATATGACCTAAGCGACTTGTCTTTGTTTCTTGAATTTCTTGCATTGGTTCAATTACTTTTGAAAATGAGTTATTTTGAACATTTGGCTGTTCTTCTACCGATGATAATTTTGATTGGTCATCATCTTCTACTTTTTCTCCAAAGTTACTGTCATCAGAAAAGGAACTTTCATTTTCCTCTACAGATTTTTCTGTTATTACCTTTTCATCTTCATAGTTTTCTGATGTCTCTTCACTATCTTTCTCATCTTCACTCTCATTATCCATTTGTGCTTCACGTTCTTGTTTAAATTGATCAGCTTCTTCTATTGGAACAACACTTGAAGAATCCACAAAACCCTCGATTATCTCTTCCTTACCATGACCATCTGCGTATGTATAACGTATCAGTGAATAAGCAGGATCTTTAATATTTTCAAAGAATAGTAGAGTGACTTCCGTGTAATCCGGAATTAACAAAATAGGTTGTTCCGCTTCACTACTTTCATACAGACCAACCCCTTTGTCCTTTGTTTCAGAAAAAAGAACTACCTGTTCTTCCATAAGTTCAGAGTTTATTTCGCCATCTAAAAATTCAGAGTCCGCTTCTTCTTCAAAGGCAGCAATTGGTTTAATAGGCATCATTGAAAATACTAAAGTGAAAATAAGTGTATAGACACCTAATTTCTTCATGTTGTTCACCACCTCCTTCCAAGATATTAATACTAGTATATTATTCCTTTCAACTTTTGTAAAACTATATAACTAGTCTTATAGATTTATGATAGGTCTTTGGGGTTAATCAGAAATAATAAATGATAAAATGAGAATAATAGAAAATTCCCTTCGCATTCCTTGTCGTTTTATAGTATAATAATTTATTGAGTGAGTATAAATATTGGAGGGTATTTACCAATGAAAAAAGTAATCACGTATGGAACGTTTGATTTACTCCATACTGGACATATAAATATATTAAGACGTGCAAAAGAACTTGGAGATTATTTAGTTGTAGCCATTTCTTCAGATGAATTTAACGCTGGAAAAGGGAAAAAAGCATATTACTCATTTGAACAACGAAAAGCGATTTTAGAAGCAATTCGCTATGTTGATGAAGTCATTCCTGAACATACATGGGAGCAAAAGATCGATGATATAAAAAGTCACGATATCGATGTGTTTGTGATGGGAGATGACTGGGAAGGAAAATTTGATTTTCTAAAAAGTTACTGTGAAGTTGTTTACCTTCCTCGTACGGTAGGTATTTCAACAACACAAATTAAAAAAGATTTGAATAAGATGAATCATGCTTAGAGAGATTGCAATTGGCATCTATCTTGCTGTCTTTCGAATCTTCTTTACTGTTTTTAATCGCTTTTCGTTGCAAGAAAAAACAACATTTGTTGTATCCTTTGCCGGAAATATTGAAGCAGTGGTTGACGAATTGGAAAAACAAGTTCCAGATCAGCAAGTTGTCATTTTAAAAGCTAATAATTGCAAGGTGAATTTTGATAAACAAAATCGGGAAGTATTAAATTTTGAATCAATGAATCTAGTACACTTCTTGAAATCGATCTATCATCTTGCAACTTCAAGTCATATTATTATAGATAACTATTATGGCTTTTTAGCTGCAACAAATTTTAAACCTGAAGTTAAATGTATTCAATTATGGCATGCTGCAGGTGCGATTAAACAATTTGGATTAGAAGATTTAACAAATGGAAATCGTACGGAAAAAGCTTTAATACGATTCAAGCAAGTTTACGATAAATTTGATCACGTTGTTGTTGGTTCAGATAAAATGGTTACCATATTCAAGGATAGTTTTGGGTTACCAGAGGAACGCTTTATGCGTACAGGAATTCCAAGAACGGATTTCTTTTTTGATGATATTAGGAAGAAGAGAGCGGAAAATAAGCTTCTGACTGATTTTCCTGTTTTAAAAAACAAAAAAGTGATTTTATATGCGCCAACTTATCGGGATGATGAGCTTGATAATGCAAAATTGGCGATTGATCTAGATAAAATGTATGAACAATTTAAATATGATTATGTTTTATTTTTACGTCTGCACCCTGCAGTAAACGGTGAATTTGAAAATAAGTATCCCGGATTTATATATAATGTTTCCAATTATTCTAGTATAAACGATTTATTACTCGGTACAGATATTTTGATCACTGATTATTCTTCGATACCGTTTGAATTTTCAATCCTTAAGAAGCCAATGATTTTTTATGCGTATGATTTAGAGGATTATTCGAAAAAGCGTGGAATATGGTCTAATTATAAAGAGGAAGTGCCTGGTCCAGTAGTTGAAACAACGAAAGAATTGATTGAATTGATTGAAAAAATGGATTTTAATTTAGAAGAAGTGCATAACTTCGCTGAAACTTGGAATAAATATTCTACTGGTAATTCTACTAAAAACTTAATTAGCGCATTATATGAAGATGCACCAACTGAACAAGAAGAGCGAATCCGTGAGCATGTGTAAATGCATCACGGATTTTTGATTATATTGGAATCATTTTTAATTTTTTCAACTTCGTCTACAGTCAATTCTGTTAGTTCTGCAATTTGTTCTACTGATATGTTGTTAGTCATGAGTAATTTTTTCGCAAAATACTGTTGCGCTTCTTTTCTTCCTTTCTCTCGTCCTTCTGCTCTTCCTTCTTCCCTTCCTTTTTGTTCCCCTTCTTCACGTTCCAATTTGAAAATTTCTGCAAGTGTTGGGGATGGTTCTTCTCTATTCGCTTGTAGCATATGTTTTTCCTCCCCATAAATAATCGGGCGAAATGAGTTTGCTAATTCAATCGGTAAACAATATGAAAAAAGAAAAAAGCTATTTTTATAATTCTTTTTTTAACTTTTCAACTTCGTCTACAGTCAACTCTGTTAGTTCTGCAATTTGTTCTACTGACATGTTGTTGGTAATGAGTAATTTTTTCGCAAAATACTGTAGCGCATCTTTCTTTCCTTCTTCTCGTCCTTCTTCTCGTCCTTCTTCACGTTCAATTTTTGCAATCTCTATAAGTGTTGGTGATAGGTCTTCCCAATACGTATGTAACATATGTTTTTTCCTCCTCATAAATAATCGGGCGAAATGAGTTTGCTAATTCAAATCGGCAAACTATTCGAAAAGAGGTAAGAAGCTATTTCTGTAATTCTTTTTTTAACTTTTCAACTTTGTCAATAGTCAATTCTGATAGCTCTGCAATTTCTTCTACTGACATGTTGTTGATCATGAGTAATTTTTTCGCAAAACTCTGTTGCGCTTTTATCTTTCCTTCCCTTCGTCCTACTTCACGTTCCGCTTTGAAAATCTCTGCAAGTGTTCGTGAGGGATTTTCTCTATTCGGTTGTAGCATATGTTTTTCCTCCCCATAAATAATCGAGCGAGTTGAACTTGCTTATTCAATCGGTAAACTATTTGAAAAAAGGTAAGGAGCTATTTCTGTAATTCTTTTTTTAATTTTTCAACTTCGTCCACAGTCAATTCTGTCAATTCCGCAATTTCTTTTACTGACATGTTGTTAGTCATGAGTAATTTTTTCGCAAAATTCTGTTGTGCGTCTTTCTTTCCTTTCTCTCGTCCTTCTGCTCTTCCTTCTTCTCTTCCTTCTTCCCTTCCTTTTTGTTCCCCTTCT
The DNA here is from genome assembly GCF_051918545.1 of Pseudogracilibacillus amylolyticus (SeqCode). Classification (NCBI taxonomy): domain Bacteria; kingdom Bacillati; phylum Bacillota; class Bacilli; order Caryophanales; family Bacillaceae; genus Pseudogracilibacillus; species Pseudogracilibacillus amylolyticus (SeqCode). The sequence continues at coordinate 28,078 of NZ_JBPPZG010000018.1, forward strand.
TCACGTTCCAATTTGAAAATTTCTGCAAGTGTTGGGGATGGATCTTCTCTATTCGCTTGTAGCATACGTTTTTCCTCCTTATTAATAATCGGGCGAATTGAATTCGCGAGTTCTGTTGACAACTCTCGTGGCAGCTTTAGCAAATAGTCAATGAAATGAAACATGGCGTGGACGGCCTCACGTGAATAGGCTTTATTTCGAAAAATTTCTCGCATAAGCTTCCTCTTAAATGCAAATCGTTTGTCAGCATTGCTTTTCGTTTTGTGCATATATTGTGTCGCGAGCACTATTTTACTAAATAGTTTATTCGATTGTTCCAGCTCTCTTTCATCGTAATCAAAAATTTTGCGGTTTGTGTATTTGTAATGGAGTGTTGTGCCGAAATAACTGTAATGAAAATGTTGTGGTTTTTTGGTCTGAGTTGGAGATGTGATTACTGCTAGAGCTACAATTTTTTCCTTATGGCGATCGTAAAGACGATAGAAATATCGAAACATACGCTCAGAAAAGTCTGTATCATCGTCACCTTGGATCTCGATATGGACGATAATCCACCTTTCATTGCCATTTTTCAACCGTACTTTTACGACTTGATCCGCATACCTTCTGCCTTTTTTCTCATCGATTATTTCTTGGAAAAGTTCTTGTTGCAAAAACTCATATGCTTGTGAAAAATCTATTTGCTCCCATAATTCAGGGATTAGAAAACTTGGCTTATTGCCAAACCTTGGCGAAAGCCTTAGTTGTACTTATGCAGTAGGAAAGTTTTAAATTTTCTTATCTGCCAAAAAATATTAGAAAATCCTCAAATAACTCGCTTATTATCTTTTTCCATAATCCATCTTGGTCAACTGTTTTTGCTTCATATTTTGGAGATTGTTCCATAATATATGGCACCGCTATCATTTGAGGTCACCACCACCTTTATAATTATTAAGACCTATTTTATCACACCGGAATGAACAATCAAATTACTTTCCGATTCTTCTAAATCTTTACTTATTTTGCCCATTCACTGCTGTATCTTTTTTTATCCGCAGGAGCTTCAAAACTCCGTCAACAACCGGTCGTTTTCCTCCATTAACTAAGCCCGCAATTTCTGCTAGTACATGGATAAGAATTAACACAACTAACGTAACAATTAGCGAAACAACAAGGGATGCCTCTGAAAAAAGAATGGCTAGAATTCCAAACAACATACTAAAAGCATACATGATTAGAACAGATTGCCGATGTGTAAATCCAACGCGTAGTAACTGGTAATGAATATGTTTATTATCCGGTTTCATGATTTGCTGTTTATTGGACGCTCGACGAATGATCGCAAATAATGTATCAAAAATCGGCACTGCAAGAACAATAACCGGGATAATAAAGCTAAATAACGCGATATTTTTAAATAAACCGAGCATCGAAATAACTGCAATCATATACCCTAAAAAATTTGATCCGGTGTCCCCCATGTATATTTTCGCCGGATAAAAGTTATGGTATAAGAAGCCAAGATTTGCACCGATAATTACAATTGCTAAATAAGCAGCAAACACTTGCATATCAACGATTGCCATAAATAACATGCTTAACAGCGCAATCGTTGATACACCTGTAGCGAGTCCATCTAATCCATCAATTAAATTGATTGCATTCGTTATACCGACTACCCAAAGAACTGTAATGAGTACACTAAAAACGCCTAGATCAATCATACCAATGAACGGAAGTGTGATCCGTTCAATTATTAATCCTGATGATATTAAAAAAGAAGCCGCGATCAATTGACCGGAAAGTTTGACAATTGGTCTAATATCGTAACGATCATCTAACATTCCGGTAATCACGATAACTAGAGCTCCAAGTGAAATTTCCAGTAAATGAATATGGGAAGGTTGCAAATATAGTAAACCTAACGATGCACCAAGAAAAATTGCTAAACCACCTATTCTTGGCGTTGCATTTTTATGTATTTTACGTCGAACGGGAAGATCAACGATATTAAATTTGATCGCAAGCTTTTTTATTGGAAAGGTGAGAAAAAAAGTTGCTATGAGGGCAATGAAAGATGCAATCATTAAATCAATATAGTTTATCATAACAATCTCCTTAACAGTGCGTGTTCAAAAAGGAGGATAAAAAGGACCAAGTCGGCTAAAGTCGCCACATCCTGTGGCAACGCCGACACTAGCACGTCCTGTGCGTCGAAAGTTCGAGGCGGCGAAGCTTCGAGCAGCGGACTTTCACAGGATGTGATGACTTCCGTGTTGCCCACAGGACGTGGGCGGTTTTAACGGAAGATCCCCTAATGCAGTGTCATTTTTACCGGACTTTTTGAACATCCTCTAACAGAAAGAAAAGTTCTTCAGGTAACATATTGAACTAGCTAAATTATATCGAATACTTGTCGATTCATGCAAATATTAGTCCAATTTTGAAATGAGGTGAAAATTAGCGTTTGAGGAGATTATACTGTCACTTTTAGTTCATTTAAACATAAGCTTAATGTAGAACATGTGCGAAGGGCGGTTTTGAATTGATTTCCAATGTCATGAAGTTAAAATTGATTGCACTCGCAGCGAAGCATGGTATTCAAGTGGAGCATTTCACTCCGGGTGAGGTAATTATCAGCATCGAAACATGGCGGGAATATTATGACAGTCTCCTCCAGCTGACTGATGATTTAAATCGAGATCCAAATATTCAGTCCATTACATTTGATCCTTCTGTAGGTTATGTTTATATTTACTACGACCATTCTGCTTTACAACATAAAGAAACAATTAACAATTGGATACGAATTTTTGAAAAATATTCGTTTTAAATACGGATATTTTTATTTTTTTAGTAAAATGAATAGTTATTTAGACTTGTGTATTTGTAATCAACAGCAACCTTCCTTCTATACGATAGTAGTAATGGAGACTTTTAATACAATATTAAAGATTGGGAATAAAAGGACTTTTATTACATTTATAGAAACGAACGAACCCTACTTTATCAGTAGTTATTATTCACAATGCTTGCTATATCAACATTAAGCAAAATAAATGCCGTTCTCATATATGCAGAAATTATGACAACCTATATTGAACAGTTAGTCCGATTGACGCTTGCATCTTTCAATTTTAAGATTACGTTTAGTGACTACATTAGAAAGGAAGGATGAATAGATGGAAGAGCCTGGGAGAAACGGCAGAATCTTATTGAAGCGGTCAATTTTAATTATGCTTGCCCTTATGTTGTGTTCACCTGTTTTCTCTACTTCACTGGGATTACATAAAAATGTCATACATGCTGAATCAGAGCCCAATATAGAACAATCTGATTTGATTGATGAGAACGAGGGAACAACAACCGATGAAATTACTAAGCAAAATGATGAACTAGTACAGCCACAGCCAACAGTGAATAAATCAGATTTGGCTTCGTTTTTACAGGAAGTACAAGCGGAGAATTTAAATGAAAACGACTACACAGAAGAAAGCTGGAGTCAGTTCATTCATGCGGTGAATCATGCTGAAACTATTTTAACTGATGAAGACGCCAGCCAAATTGAAATAGACTCGGCATTAATTAATCTAAGCTTTGCAAGAAACGGTTTGCTCATACTAATCCCTCCAATTGAGATAATTCCAATTGTTAATAAGGATGGATTAGAAGATTACCTAAACCAAATGAAAGAGTTAGATAATACGTTATATACAACGGAAAGCTGGTCAATACTTGAGGCTGCGATGAAAGAAGCTGAGGATGTTTTAGAAAACGACGATGCAACCCAACTAGAGATTCATCGAGCTTATATTAATTTATATAGCGCTTTTCAAGCTTTAGAAGAACTTATCACAACGATGCCTATCACTGCAGATAAATCGGAACTTGCAGCATATTTACAAGAATTAGATGAAAAAGATTTAATAGAAGAGGATTATACTGAAAAAACGTGGAGTAAGTATGTTCGTACACTCTCTACTGCAGAAATCGTAATGGCTTATAAATATGCTACACAAAAACAAGTAGACCGTGCATTAGAAGATTTAAAAAATGCATATGAGGGCTTAATAAAAGATTTTCCTATTCGTCCACCAGTTGAGCCATTTCCGGATAAATC